>REEW01000142.1 GCA_007694885.1 Wenzhouxiangella sp.
CAGGCGTCGATACAGCGGTCGACAGGATTCCGCAACCTCGGCGGCGCGGCCCTGCAGATCAATCGTTCGCGGCTCGGGAGCGACGAAGCCGGTTGACCGCCAGACCGAGTCGTACCAGTACTTCGCCCACACCCCGTCGGTCGCGCGCGGCCCGGCCGGCCAGGCGAGCATCTGCGGCCGAAACTCGACCCCCAGCCAGCGGCACAGGGCCTGCAGGTGATCCCCTGGCGCGGCCAGGAAGTCGGCGCTGTCGATCACCGGCGGGGCCAGACCGGTGCTGCGCTCAAGCCAGTCAAACAGCATGACTTGCTGGGGCAGGCCGACGTCTTCTGCGACGATGTCGTCGGTGCCGCGGGCGCGCACGTAGGAGGCCACGACCTCGTCGGGGCGGCGGATCAGGAGCACGTTGGCCAATTCGGCAATCCAGTCCAGCGGGATCGAGTCGTGCAGGTGGTGGCACATGTGCTTCTGGTACCAGATCGGGCACCCGCCCGGCACCGGCCCACGGGTCAGCTGCCGCACCACGACCTGCCAGTCGGCCTCTCCGGCCGCGATGACTTCTTCCCGGGCCGGATGGGCGGCACCGCTCAGGCTCAGCCAGGCGGCATACAGCGGTTCATCGGAGACGTGGCAGTCGGGGCGGTTTTCCCAGGAGCGCATCATCGCGGTGGAGATGTTGCGCGGCCCGGACCACATGGCAATGCGCACGGGAGTCGTCACGCGATCGGGCCCGGGCGCTGCCGAGCGGCCACATCGGTGCGCACCAGATCGGCGTAGAGCGCCTGCAGGCGCTTCGTCAGCGGCCCGGGGACCGGGCCCGACAGTTCCCGGCCGTCCACGCAGCGCACCGCGGTCAGCCCACCCAGGGTGCCGGTCACGAATGCCTCCTCGGCGCCGTAGACGTCGGTCAGGCTGAAATCCGTTTCCCGGCAGGCGATGTCGTTGCGCCGACACAAGGTCACGACGTGGCCGCGGGTAATGCCGCCGAGACAGTACTTGCCGCTGGACGTCCAGACCTCGCCCCGGCGAACGATGAAAAAGTGGGTCGAGTTGCAGGTCGCAACAAAGCCGTGCGGGTCGAGCATCAGGGCCTCGTCGGCACCGGCTGCGTTGGCCTGGATGCAGGCGGCGATGCAGTTGAACTTGCTGTGGGAGTTGATTTTCGGGTCCTGCACGTCGGGCGCGGCGCGGCGGACGTGAACGGTGAACAGGTCCAGGCCGCGTGCGGCCGCTTCGGGGTCGTGCGGACTGCGCGCCGGCACCACCACCACGGTCGCCTTGCCCAGCGCCAGGCGCGGGTCCTGGTAGGGCTGGCGGCGGACCCCGCGGGTGACCATCAGGCGCAGATGGGCGTCATTGATCAGATCGTTGGCCTCGATGGTTTCATACAGCGCCCGGGTCAGCGCTTCGCGGCTCAGGCCAATATCCAGAACGATCGCCCGCGCCGTTTCGAACAGGCGATCCAGGTGCGGTTCGACAAACGCCGGGTGGCCGTCGACCACGCGCAGGCCCTCCCAGACACCGTCGCCGAGCACGAACCCGCTGTCGAACACCGAAACCATGGCGCTGCCCTCGTCGACCAGGCATCCGTTGAGGTGAATCTTCACAGAGATCGCGCTCCGTCATGGCCAAACCAGCGACTGTACCCAATCATGCGCCCGTTCGCACACTCGTGCAGCCCGCTCGTGGGCGATGAACACCATGGTCCAGCGTTGCTTTTGCCGCGAGCTCACTGCCTGCCGAAATACAGCAGCCCCACCGCGATCCAGACAAGCATCAGTGCGGTCGTCAGCAGCAAGACCGGAATCGGGCCGAACTGGAAGATCAACGGCACCGACAGCGCGGTGAATAGTCCGCCGCCGACCACCGGCTCGAACAGGAGCTGCTTGTAGCCGAACGCCTCCAGCGCCGGGGATTTGTTCTCCGAATCGGCGATGCGAATCAACAGCAGGCCGGTTGCGGTCATGCCCAGCGACTGGCCCAGATCGCCCACGCCGCGCTCGAACCAGTAACTCGGGATCATGCGGCGGGCAAGAAAGATGAACGCGGCCACGTTCCAGCAGATGCCGACCAGGGCCAGCAGGATGAACGGACCGAAATGTTCCCCGATCACGGTCAGGGACAAGGTCGCCAGCGCGGCCACGATCAGGAAGTCCAGCGACCAGCCCTGGACGCGCAGGACCAGGCCGCGGTCGATCAGGCCGAACGGATCGAAGCGATCAAACAGCAGTTGCACGATCAGCCCGCCGATCATGGCCAGCGGAAACAGCGGCACGTAGGTCATGAACTCGGTATCGAAGCGGGCTCCCCAGGTCCATGCCTCGATCAGGATCAGACCCTCGAGCAGCAGCCAGCCGAACAGGATGGCAAGTCCGATCAGGGCAACGGTCAGGGACAGTGCGTCGATCGACGAGGAAACCGTGGTCTGATGGCCGGCCGGCTCGCGTTCGGATTCGGAGGGGATGCCCCTGAGTTCGCTGGCGCTGAGTTCGGCCGGCTGCCGGAGCAGTTCGGTGCGTTCGGTACGAACACCCCAGTTGATCACGACCACACCGATCATGACACCCGACACCACCCCCACCGTGGCCAGGCCCAGGGCCAGGTCGGTGGCTTCGGAAAAGCCGACCTGGTCAAACGTCGCGGCCAGACCCGCAGCGGTGCCGTGGCCACCCTCGAAACCGATCTCGATCAGCGCACCGGCCATCGGCGAGATGCCGAACACCGGCGTGAGCACCAGCAAGGCCAGCAAAATGCCGAAGGTGTACTGGCCCCAGGCCACGGTCTGGCCGAACGCTACCTGCGGTCCGGCAACCATCCAGATGTGGCGAATACCGGGTATGCGCTTGCCCAGAAACAGGCTGGCGAAGACCACGTTGATCAAAAGACCCGGCAGTTTGCGCCAGACCTCCAGCACCGGCTCGGGGAAAAGCCCGTTGTCGAACCCGCCGACCCGGCCGAGGACTTCAGGCCCCAGCAGCAGCGCGAGCGCGCCGGCAATGATGGAACTGGGCAGGAAAATTCGCTGCAGCACCGCCGTTCGCGTGCGCACCAGCTTGCCGGCCAGCAGCAGGATACCGATCAGAATCAGTGCCAGACCAGCCTGTTCAGCGCTGACCGACATGGGCCTTCATCCTCCTTCCGGTTGATGTTTCCGGGAAGCGCCTGTCCCATGATGATACTCCGGGCCGGGCCAGTCCTGAACGCCTTGCCCAATCCCGACCTCTCGACGATCGTTCACCCGGCGGTTGATGCCTTGAGGGATCAACCAGGCGTGCGACAATCGAGATTGGCTTCCGCTCCCGGGCAAGGACTGCGCCATGAATCTGTCCCGCCTTCAGCCTCCCGCGACCGCGCATGCGTGGCGGTTGTTGATGCCTGGCGTGCTTCCGAAAGCCGCCTCGGCCGCCTTTTGCGCGGGGCTGTGCGCGGCGCTCGCTGTTTCCTCCAGCGCGAACGCCGACATGGGCCTGTGGGACGCCGGCCTGATGGACGGAAGCTGGCGCACCGAGTACGCTGACGCCTCGGTCGGCACGCCGGCCGCGCCGCTGGACTACCCGCCCTGGTGCGCGTTTCCCGACACGCAGTTCGCCTTCTGTCGACCCAACCATGCGCCGATCCCGGGCCTGGGTGCGCAGCCGGCCACCGCCTTTTCACGCTCGAACTGGCGCGGCCAGCTGCACAACGATGCCGGCCTGTTCTGGGTCGTCGGCGCCAATGTCGAGCCGGCCCTGGACGCGCTCTGCAACAGCGGCCCGCCCAATCAGAGCGAGCCGGTGGTCGAGCCCTTCGAGGGCATCTTCGGCCTGCGCGTGCAGCCGGCGCGCGATGGCCATCGCCGGTACCGGAATGAAGCGGTGCTGGCGGTGGACCTGAGCCATCGCCCGCGCCAGCTGCAGGCGCGCCCCGACTGCCAGACCCGCGACTACATCCCCTTTCTGGGCTTCGGCGTTGCCAGCGAGCGCGGCGGTGGCGGCGCCCCGCTGGCGATGCTGGCCCAGGGTGAAACCCCGCTGCTGCGCTTCAACTACCGGCTGGTCGACAGCAATGCCCCGATGTTCGACAGCGCCGATCCCCTGCCTCATCCGGCCCGCGGCCAGCAGTCCGGCCTGTACGTGGAGGCGCAATGGGGCGGGAAGCGCCGCTGGGTCTGGATCGACCTGATCAACACCTACGCCCGTCCGGCACCCTCCTACCTGGCGCCCTGGAACTGGGGTATCCGCGAGTCCTTCCACTTCCCCGGTGCCGAAATCGTGGTGACCTCCGGGCCCAGCCTGCGTGCCGAATGCGGCGACGAAGGCTTCGAGCTGCCCGACACCGCACCGGGCGTGTACGCCGATCGCCAGCCGCGCGCGCTTTCGATCGACCTGGAGCGTCTGTACGATTGCATCGGCGATTTGTTCAGCACGCCCTATGCGGTCGCCGAAACACCGGTGGAGCTGACCGGTCTGCACTTCTGGGTGGAAGTCGGCGTGCGCGAGTTCGACGGCCAGCCGGGCCTTTCGCTGCAGGACTGGGACAGCCGGCTCGGTGTCGCCATCGACAGCATCGACCTGGTCCCGCCCAGCGGCAAGCCCTATTCCAGCGACGACGAGTTGATCACCCAGCTGGCCCAGGACCTGCTGGGGCGAGAGTGGACACCGGCGCAATCCGCACGCTGGCAGGACTTTTTCGTGCGCCAGGGCCGGACCGAAGGGATCAGGGCCATGCTTCGACACCAGGAAGTCGAGACCAGCCTGGGCCAGGCCGTGCGCCTGCATCTGAGCGCATTTGGCCCGCGCTTCCAGTCGGCCGGCTTCGAGGCCAGCCTGGCCAGGCTGCGCGACGGCGCCGGCCCCCGCGAGGTCGCCAGGGAACTGGCCGCCAGTGCGGATTTCCATCTTTACCACGGTGGGCGCGACGGCGCCGACCTGCTCCATGCGCTGCTCGACAACGTCCTGCAGCAGCCGCTGCAGTCGCACCCGGACCGCGCCGCCATCGAAGCGGCCGTAGGCGATGGCGAGGAATGGCGCGCGGCGCTGGCGTCCGGTCGCGCCGACCCCGGCGACCTCGTGCTGGCGGTCAGCCGACTGGGTGCAGCACGCAGTCTGCGCCAGACCGAGGTCGACATCATTGCGCTGTATCGGGGTTTTCTCGGCGCCCTGCCCGACAGCGGCGGCCTCGCCGGCTGGCGCAATGCGCCGCAAATGCCCGACAGCCTGATCGAGGCGCTCTACTATGCGCCGCCCTGGCGCGAACGCTTCGTGCACTGACAACAGCCAGGCTCGGTTCAAGCTCCCAACCCCCTGAGTGGAAATCCACCTTGTCCAGGTTCTAGCAATGTGCGTTGTCGCTGTTGCGCCTTTGGGCCGGCACCACCCATCGTGCCAAAGAAAAGCCGTTTTTTCCTGCGCACCAGCGATGGAGATGCGAAACTCCCACTCGCCGTCGGGCTCGATGCCCAGTGGCGAATTGGCGAGGTTTCGGATGATGTCAGCGATTTCGGCATCATCCAGAGCGGCAGCTTGAGGTTGGCCGGGGGCAGGAATCTCGATGTCCTCAGGAAGAAACTGCAGCGCGCCCACGCACTCCCTGCCGATTCGGCTCAGGAGGTTGAAAGCATCCGTGCCTTCAGCCCCAACTTTTTTCGCAACCTTGCGACGAATCTGGTCATTGTCCCGCAGGAGATTGTCGAACTAGGCCGAGACTTCTGCACCCGAACAGCGGTCTTCGCGCAGCGGGAGGGAGCGCGAGACCGGTATGGCTCGCTGATCATCAGTGAGCCACTGAGCATCGTAAGCAAAGGAAATGGCACCACTAGAGCCCGGGATATTGCCCTGAGCCTTGCAGACCTGCGAGCTATCTGGGCGCGGGCAAACCGCCCAGATGAACCAGCCGGACCACTATTGCGCGCCTACCTGTTGTTTGGCGGGCAACGCTTCGAACAGTTGCGCCGCGCCACGGTGGCCGATATTGCCGACGAGCGCCTCACGCTCTGGGATTCGAAGGGGAAGAGAACGCAACCGCGCCGCCATGTCGTGCCCATCCTGCCTGAAGCCCAGGGCGCCATAGATGAAATGCGGGGCGCGAAGCTGGGACCATTCCTGGTCACTTTGACGCATGGGGAAAGCGGAGCTGATAGGAGCAAAGTCGGAAAGATGGTCAAATCGATGGCGCGCCGAATGGTGGACGCTGGCGAAATATCCGAACCGTTCACACTGGGCGCTTTGCGATCAACCGTCGAAACCCAGCTAGCCGCCGCCGGAGTGCAATCCGATACCCTGGCCCAGCTGCAAAGCCATGGGCTGTCCGGAGTGCAATGGCGACACTACAACCGCCACGACTACCACGCCGAGAAACTAGCAGCTCTGCAAACCTTGCGGGCGCTGATGACGCAAGCGCCGGCGAAAGTAACGAAACTCGATAGCAAGCGGAAGGCAGCGCAATGATGCGCATGGATTTTCCGTTAAATTTATGTCGCCACGGCGAAGCTTACTCATCACTCCACCCTGCTCGACAAGCTTGAACCAAGGCTGACCAATCAGACGGCGGATTGCCAGACTTGAGCATTTTCTGGAAGACCGCGTAGGGATCCGATTTACTGCCCGCTGCGCGAAGGGTATTCATGTCATTGACCCACGCGTAGACAATCGTCCGAGATTTGGAGTCGTAACGAAAGAACAGCCGGAAACGCCTGCCGATTTTGGCCCGACGCCAGTGACGGTAGTCAGTCCCCAGTGTTTTGCCCTGGCGATACTCATCACGGCCTGGATCCGAAGGGATCACTTCCAGGATGAGGTTCGTGAGTGCCCGAAACAATCGGGTGTTTGCGTTGGGGTGATCGGCCGATGGATTTTTTCGCTCAGCTTGTTCGCTGGCCCGACGCAGGTTTCGCAGCTGCTCGACCAAACAGTCGTGAAACAACAGGGTCCAGCCGTGGCGTTTCATCAAAGCGCGACATCGCCCTCGATGTCGTCGTCCTGACTCCACGAGTGCCCGAGACTATCCTCCATCGCCTGAGCCAGATCATCCGGCAGCCCGGCGATATGCCGCCCGTACCGTAGATCTTCCTCAAGCAAGGTCAAAAACGCGCTGATCGCGGGATCACTGTGCTCCCCCTCTGCGCGGGTCACGACCACTTCCTCGCCGCGCAACTCGAAGCAGATCCGGGCGCCCGTGGAGACGCCGAGCGCTTGGCGAATCGACTTCGGCAGAGTGACCTGGCCCTTTGATGTCAGCTTGGCCTCTTCAACAATAGACTGCATAGGGAACCGACCGCGTTTTGATGAGCTGGAAGTGTAAGGATATTTCCTTACCTCGTCAAGCCGCAATGAGCTTTATCAACGGATGAGTACGCCGCAGACTGGCTGCATAGACATCATGTCCGGGCATGGTGGGGTTTCCTCTATACCCCACCCACCCTGCCAGCCCAGTAACCACGGCCCCGGCCAAAAAGCTGTGCCCGAAAATCAGCGTTCTGTGCCCAAAAACAAGAGTTGGCACCCAGATGCAACACTCGGACAGGAACATGGATGAAAGTCATAAATGACGCCCCTACACTCAATGGCTGACAAAACCGCCACGGCTACCACGCCGAAAAGCGGGCCGCCCTGAAAAAACTGCGGGACTTAAGGAAACCAGGCCAGTTGTGTTTTGTCGGTAGTTATTGACAACTACCGACGTTACGCAACATTATGGCGGTATGAACAGTTCGCACCAAATCATTCTGGATCTGGCCGCCCAGCGTGGCCTTATTCGCCCCCGCGATCTCAATGAGCGCGGGCTGCCCACTGTCGCCCTTACGCGGCTGGTGCGGCAAGGGCTGCTCCAACGCGTGGGGCGGGGCCTGTACGCGATTCCGGACCGGCCCGTCTCGGAGCACGGCGCGCTGGCCGAGGTGGCACGCAAGCACCCGCAGGCCATCGTCTGCCTGCTGTCGGCACTGCGCGTGCACGAACTCACCACACAGTCGCCGTTCGAGGTCTGGCTGGCGATCCCCAACAAGGCACGCGCGCCAAAGATGGACTATCCCCCGCTGCGCATCGTGCGCTTCTCCGGCGCCGCGCTGACGGAGGGGGTTGAGGAGCGCCTTATCGATAGTGTGCCGGTGCGCGTGACCAACGTCGCACGGACGGTAGCCGACTGCTTCAAGTTCCGCAACAAGATCGGCCTCGATGTCGCGCTAGAGGCGCTGCAGGAAGCCTGGCGCGACAAGCGCGTCAGCATGGATGAGTTGTGGCGATTTGCTGAGCGGTGCAGAGTGGCCAATGTGATGCGCCCCTACATGGAAAGCCTGTCATGAACCGACGCAACATGGCCGCCTCGGTGCGCGCCCGGCTACTCCATCGCGCACGCGAGACCCGGCAGGACTTCAATCTGGTCCTGATTCGCTATGCCCTTGAGCGGCTGCTCTATCGGCTCAGCATCTCGCCCCACGCCGACCAATTCCTATTGAAAGGTGCGCTGCTGTTCGACTTGTGGTTCGATATCCCGCATCGCCCGACACGCGACGCGGATTTCCTGGGCATTGGCTCGGCCGAGCTGCCTCACCTCGAAGGCGTTTTCAAGGAGGTCTGCGCCATAGACACCGGCGATGGCGTGACTTTTCAGCCGGACACCGTTCAGGTAGCCGAGATTCGCAAGGAGGCCAACTACGCCGGAGTGCGCGTCACCTTGCTCGGACTGATCGATGGAGCACGTTGCCCGATCCAGATCGACATCGGCTTCGGCGATGCCGTCACACCAGGACCCGAGAATGTTCAGTACCCCGTGATGCTGCCGGAATTCGACGCGCCGAAACTGCGTGTCTATCCACGCTACACCGTAGTGGCGGAAAAGCTGGAGGTACTGGTCTCGCTCGGCATTGCCAACAGCCGCATGAAGGACTACTTCGATCTGTGGGTTTTGTCGCGCTATACCGACTTCGACGGCGACACCTTGCGGCGTGCGATCTGGGCGACCTTCGATCGCCGCAAGACCGCGCTACCCACGGATGCCCCCTTCGGCCTGACCGATGGTTTTGTGCAGGACGCGCGGAAGCAGACGCAATGGCAGGCGCGTCTGGGTAAGAACAAGCTCGAAGCGCTGAGCCTGGAGGGCGTCGTGGCGACGCTTCGCGGTTTCTTGCTTCCGATCATCGCGGCACCAAGTACCGACACCCGCCATCCGCAGCACTGGCAGGCTAGCAGGGATCACCGGCACCCGAGGCAATCCAGCAACGGCCTTACTGCAGCAAGCGCTCTGCCAGATCAGCGGCCTGCTGACGGATTTCGGGGATCGCCGTTGACTCCCACAGGCTGCCCTGACGCATCGGACCGATGGTCCATAGACCCTGCTGCGGAAGACCGCTGCGATTCACGACCCGTCCATCAGCGTCGTTGGCTAGACCCAGTTCGGCCGGACCCGGCTGGATCAAGCCATCCTCAAGCAACTGTCCAAGCAGCGGCTGAGCACTGTCGGTGACGCGCGAACCGGCACCCGTGCAATTGAGCAGCATATGCACTCTCCGTATCTCCGACCCATCACCCGGGTCGATCTCGATCATCGCGCCGCTTGGACGGCCGGCGATTGCCGGCGCAGCCCCCAGCGTCAACTGCCCCGACTGTTCCAACTGGGTCAGACGATCCTTGACGGTCGGCGGCATCCGGTGGCGTGCGCGATTCCAGGAAGATCCGAGCCAGCGCAGGAAGCGGCGCTTCTCGACTTCCGTGAACTGCTGCCAGATCTGAGCCGTATGGGGCCGCAGGCCGTCAATGACCTGCTGCCAGACCGCCCCCTGCCCGGCGCCCAGGGCCAGGCCACGTCGAAGTTCACGCAGGACAGTCGCCAACGAGCCTGAGCGAAGGCCGATATCGATGGGATTCGCTCCGAGCACATGCACGCCTGGCCACTCGCCGCCGCGCGAATAGACATGAATTGGGCCACGGTGCCCGGCCACCTGCAGGCTCAAGACCTGGTCAACTGCAGTCAGGCCAGAACCGATAATGCCCACGCTGGCACGTGCGTCCAACTGCGGCCATGAGCCCGACCAAGGGTTGTGCAAATAGGCCGGATGCTCGACCACCGCGTGAAGACCAGACGGTGGGCTCAAGGGGGTCAGATTGCCCAGCGCAAGCACCACCGTTTTTGACCAGACCTGGCGACCGTCATCCAGATTGAGCAACCAGCCGCCGTGTAGCGGTTTGAGACCCACTGCGCGGTGCGGTTCATGATGAACCCCATGCGGCAGCGTGCTGGTTCGCAGACTCTCACCTAGGTAATCGGTGAGGTAGTCCGCATATTGCCGACGCGGCGCAAAATACTCGGTAGGCGACTCGCGCGTCAGCCTGCGCTGGCTCAGCCAGTTAGCGAAATGGTCAGGCTGATCAGGCAAGGCGCTCATTCGGCTGGCCGGGACATTCAGCAGATGCTCATCGCGAGCCGAGCCGTAGGCCAGTCCTGCACCCAGACGAAAGCGCGAATCAACACAGCTGAGCTGCAAAACCTGCGTGGCCTGCCGAAACAGCTGCCCTGCCAACAAGGCACCGCTGGCTCCGCAGCCGACCACGACGATATCCGGCGTCTCCATCTTGCTAATCCGGTGCAGTCATCATGAAGATGAGCCGTCGGCTTCGCCCTGAAGAGCCAGCCGATATCCCACTCCCGGCTCAGTCAGCAAAACAACCGGGGTCGCTGGGTCTACTTCCAGCTTGTGGCGCAGACGATGGGCCAGTTGTTTCAGAAGCTGGCGGTCGGTCGACCTGCGCGCGCTCCAGACATGCTTGACCAATTTGTCCGTCGTCACCGGACGACCGGCATTGGCCACCAGGATTTGTATCAGGCGCAGCTCCAAGCTGGTCAGCCGTACCGGCTCACGCTGGTCGATTTGAACGGTTCGAGCCTCGAGGTCCAGCACTAAACCCTGCAGCTCCATGCGATCCCCGCGCTCCTGACCTGCCCGACGCAGCAACGCGCGTATGCGCGCCAGCAGGGTGCGCGGGCTGAATGGCTTGGATAGGAAATCGTCCGCTCCTAGGTCGAGGGCTGCGACCAGATCGTCTTCTGAATTGCGCACTGTCAGCATCAGAATTGGAATATCGGAAGTCGACCGGATCTCACGACAGAGAGATAAACCGTCGCCATCAGGCAGATTGATGTCGAGCACCACCAAGTCCGGACCCTCCTGGACCAGCAAGGCACGGCAACTGCGGACATCGGATGCCTCAATGGGCAGCAAGCCACCCTGTCGAAGCGCAAAGGCGATCAGCGACCGCAGGTCGGCGTCGTCGTCCACGATCAGAACTTTCATGCTTCCTCCTGCTTGAGCGGCAGAAACACACGGAAACTGCTGCCGCCGGCGCGGGTGCGGGCGAATTCGATCCGGCCTCCGTGACGCTGCACGATGGACTTGACGATCCACAATCCTAGACCCATACCGGCACGACCCGCCGACAGACCCGGGGCGCGATAGAAGCGATCAAATATGGCTTCGCTCTCCGATGCAGCGAGGCCAGGGCCTTCGTCCTCCAGCACTATTCGCAAAACCTGGCCAACCGTCGAAATGTCCAGCTGGATTGCGGTCTCCTCTGGCGCGTACTTGATGGCATTGGACAGCAAGTTGACCAGCACTTGAATGAGTCGCTGCCCATCACCCAGAAATTCCGGGATTTCAGGCTGGATCTTTGTGGTCAAGCACTGACGCCGCTGCAGCAAAAGGGGATCGACCACGCCGACCGCCTGCTCGATCACATCTTCGATATGCAGCAAGTGCAGATCAATGCGGTCTTCCCGTGCATCGATGCGCACGCTTTCCAGCAGATTATCGATGAGTTGGTTGAGCCTGACGGTCGACCGGCTCATCGCCTCGATCAGCTGGGCAGACTGCTCTGCATCGAGACTGCCACGACCGCTCTGTAGCAGCTCGATCGCTGCGGTCTGGGCCGCAAGTGGCGTCTTGAACTCGTGGCTGACGTTGGCAATGACGGCATCGCGCAGCCGCCGACCGGCCTCGGTCTGGGTTTCATCCCGGATGATCTGAACCTGCTGATTACCCGATGGCGGCGCCGAATGAATGACAACGCTACGCTGCTCTTCACCGACACACAACACCTCATGCGCCCGACTTCCGGAGCCGGAACGAGCGTGGATGATCGGGCAATTGACGTGACAGGGCAATCGGCCGCCCTCCCCGCGCGGCTTGAGCACATCGCCGCAGAACCGGCCAATGGCGTGCCCGCCGTCGACACCCAGCAGCCGGGCGGCCTGGGGATTCATGTACAGAATTCGGCGTTGCTCGTCAACCGAAAACACGCCCTCGACGATGTTTTCCAGCAAGTTCTGGGCCTGTGCCTCGCGCCGGCGTACTGTGGCCGTCAGGTCGAGAACGCGC
Source organism: Wenzhouxiangella sp. (assembly GCA_007694885.1). Classification (GTDB taxonomy): domain Bacteria; phylum Pseudomonadota; class Gammaproteobacteria; order Xanthomonadales; family Wenzhouxiangellaceae; genus Wenzhouxiangella. The sequence goes on from REEW01000142.1 coordinate 12,344, forward strand.
CGGCGCATGTCTTCCATGGTAGAAGACAAGACGTCCAGCTCGATATCCCGAGCCGGCGGCACCGGCGTGGCAAAATCCTGCTCGGCCATGCGCCGGGCAGCCTGGGTAAGGGCGCGGATCGGGCGGCCCAGGCGGCGACCAATTGCGGTACCGATCATTGCAGCGAGCAGGGCCAGAACGAGACTGGCAATCAACCAGCGCGTCAGCAGTCGGTTGCGATTTCGTTCGAAGGGAGCGGCCGGCAGATAAGTCATGACTCCGGCGATCATCCGTCCCTGCTCGTCGCGCAACGGCAGGGCTGCGACAAAGCGCTGAGATTCGGGCAGCGCGCGGATCAGGGCTTGCTCGGAGAGCAAAATCTGACGCTCGGGCGTGTCGGGCAGCGCCTGCCCCAGGCGGCTTCGACTCAGCATCACGATGGCCGTTCCCGGCCGCAGACTCAGGGAATCCAGGAAGCGCTGGGTGATCTGGCGGCTGACCACCACGTACCCCACGCCGGCAAAAAGGCCGTCCGGCAGCGGCGCGATGGCCACCGCCGAAAACTCATCGCGCGGAGTCTCGTCCGCGCGCGCCCACACCGTATGCGCCCGAACCTCGGGGCCGCTCTGAAACAGCACCTCGTCGGGTACGCGTTGGCCGGCCTCGCTCACCAATTGCCCGTCCAGCACCAGGGCCACATAGTCGAGACTGCCGCCGGCCCGGTATTGCTCCAGAAACGGCTCCAGCTGGCGCCAGTTGCGCTCGCGAACATAGCGCGCTAGGGTCGGTCGGTCGCGCAGAATGATTGCGGTAGCTAGAAGCTCATCGGGTACGCGCGCGACCGTATCGCGCACCTGGGTGCCCGACAGCTCAACGACCTGAAGGGCATGGCTGTTGGCCTGCCGATTGAGCAGATGCAGCGACACCAGGCCGATACTGAGAGTTGCCAGCAGAACCAGAACCACGTTCAACATGACGATGGAACGGCGCAGGCTGCGCGGACGCTGGAGAGCATTCATGAGAATTCAGGCTCGAATATCAGGGCGGCCCATCTGGCCAGAGAAATGAGGTGTGACGCGACCAACACGGCTGCGAATCAACGCTCAGTGAGCGGCCAGGCGGGCCGAGCGGGCCACCGCCGACTCGATCGCCGTCTTGACCGCCAGGGTCACCAAAGCCAGCAGGGCGAGCAGGGAAGCCACGGCAAAAGCCGCCACGAACTGGTATTCGTTGTAAAGTATTTCCACATGCAAAGGCATGGTGTTGGTCTGATGGCGAATATGACCAGACACTACTGATACCGCGCCAAATTCCCCCATGGCGCGCGCATTGCAGAGAATGACGCCGTACAGCAAGCCCCACTTGATGTTCGGCAAGGTCACCCGCCAGAAGGTCCGAAATCCGCCGGCACCCAGGCTGACCGAGGCCTCTTCGTTGCCCGTCCCTTGGGCCTGCATCAGCGGAATGAGTTCACGAGCGACGAACGGAAAGGTGACGAATAGAGTGGCCAGGACGATCCCGGGCACGGCGAAGATGATCTGGACATCATTGGCCCGCAACCAAGGCCCAAGAAATCCCTGGGCACCGAATAGAATGACAAACACCAGTCCGGCAATCACCGGTGAGACCGAAAAAGGCAAATCGATCAGACTGATCAGCAGACTCTTGCCACGAAACTCGAACTTGGTTATGGCCCAGGCCGCGGCGACTCCGAATACCGTATTCAGCGGCACACAGATGGCAGCCGTGAGCAGGGTCAGCTGGATGGCAGACCACGCCGCCGGTTCCAGGATGCCTGCAAGATAGCGGTCGATGCCCTGGTAAAGCGCATAGCCAAACACGGTCAGCAAGGGCGCGATCAGCATGGCGCCAAGAAACAGCACGCTGACTCCAATCAGAATCCGACGGGCCAGGGGGCTGTCGGCCACACCCGGAGCACGCGCGGCCTGATGCGCAAGTCCCGTACCACGGGCAATCACTGAAGCCATCTCCCAATCTCTCCTTGAGCTTACTGTCCGAGGCCGGTGCGGCGACGGTGCCAGGCCTGGAGCAGATTGATCACGACCAGCAGGGCCAGCGAGGCCACCATCATCGTCGTAGCAATGGCAGTTGCGCCCAGATAGTCAAACTGCTCCAGCTTGATCACGATCAGCAGCGGTGCGATTTCGGTCTGGAAGGGTATGTTGCCGGCGATGAAAATCACTGAGCCGAACTCGCCCAGGGCCCGGGCAAAGGCCAGCGTGAAGCCGGTCACCAAAGCTGGCAACAACATCGGCATAACGACCTTGCGCAGCGTAGTCCAGCGGTCAGCGCCCATGCTGGCCGAAGCCTCCTCCAGAGCCAAATCCAGCTCCTCGATCGCCGGCTGCAGGGTCCGCACCACAAAAGGCATGCTGATCAAGGTGAGGGCAACGACGATGCCCAGCCGGGTAAAGGCCACCTGGATGCCCAGCGGCTCCAGCCATTGACCGAGCAGGCCGCTGCTCGCAAACAGGGTCGTCAGGGCGATTCCCGAGACCGCGGTGGGCAGGGCAAAGGGCAGATCAACCATGGCGTCGAGCAGGCGCCGACCGGGAAAGTCGTAACGCACTAGACACCAGGCAACGATGGTTCCAAACACCGCATTGATCATGGCCGCCGCGAGTGAGGTGCTGAAACTCACCCAGTAGGACACCAGCACGCGCTCGTCGGTCGCAGCGCGCCAGAACTCCAGCGGTGTCTGCCCGCCGCTGTAGATCACCAACCCGGCCAGGGGCACCACGATCAGCAACCCCATATAGGTCAGGGCAAAGCCAATGGTCAGGCCAAAGCCCGGCAGGGCCGAATGCTGGCGCCAGCTGCGACCGCGCGCGGCCGCGAACGGCCGCTGCAGGCTGATCGCGCTCACCGGCTGCGCTCGAAAAACCGATCGAACTCGCCGCCGTCGTCAAAATGCACGCGCTGAGCCTCGCCAAAGCCTCCAAACATCTCATCGACGGTAAACAGGTTCAGCGGCGGAAACTGGTCCCTGAATCGGCCCAAGACCTCCGCGTTGCGCGGCCGAAAGTAATGCCGCGCCGCCAGTTCCTGCCCTTCCTCGGTGTAGAGAAAGTTTAGATAAGCTTCGGCCACGGCGCGCGTGCCGCGCCGGTCAACGATGGCATCGACCACAGCGACCGTAGGTTCGGCAAGAATGCTGACCGAGGGCACGACGATCTCGACCTGACCAGGGCCCAATTCATTAATCGCCAGCATGGCTTCGTTTTCCCAAGACAGGAACACATCACCGATACGGCGCTGAACGAAGGTGTTCGTGGCAGCGCGGGCGGCGCGATCCAGGATCGGCACGTTGGCGTACAGTCGGGCCGTGAAATCTCGGGCGTAGGCCTGCCGACCCTCTTCGTCCAGATCATCAGGCGCGTTGAGCAGCGCATAGCCCCAGGCGGCCAGATAGTTCCAGCGGGCCCCGCCGGAGGTCTTGGGATTGGGCGTGATTACCTGGACACCGGGACGGACCAGATCGTCCCAGTCGCGGATATTCAAAGGGTTGCCGGTGCGCACCAGAAAGACAATGGTGGAGGTGTATGGCGCGCTGTTATCCGGCAGGCGCTGCTGCCAGTCGGCCGGCAACAGACCGGCCCGCTGATGAATGGCATCGACATCGAACGATAGGGCCAGGGTGACCACATCGGCCTCCAGGCCATCGATCACCGCCCGCGCCTGGCTGCCCGAGCCGCCGTGGGACATCCTGAAGCTTAAGTTCTGACCGGTCTCGCGGTACCAGGCTTCTGCGAATCTTGGGTTGAGATCCTGGTAGAGCTCCCGCGTCGGGTCATAAGAAACATTCAGCAGACTGATGCTGTTCTCGCCATCGTCGGAGCCGCCGCAGCCGGCGAGCAGGCTGGCGCAAAGCGCCCCGAGCAGTCCACACCGCAGGCCTCGCTTCATGCCGCTTCCTCCGTGAGCGTGGCCTGCAGCGTGAGCGGCAGGAAGAACATCGAGGAGACCGGTCCGAAATGGTGGGTGACCCAGAGGCTCAGCGCGCCGTTGGCGTGCGCCTCCACAGCCTCGGCTGGCAAATCGCTAACCAGCAGATCGCACTTTGACTGCCCCAGCACCCGGCGTAGCTCTCGCGACGGATCCCCCAGCTTTTGCGTCAGCCGGACCGCGCCGCCCAGTTGCGCCAGCTCACGCTCGGCGGCAGCCAGGAAGTACTGATAGCTCTGTCCGGCAGGCGCATCGCTATTCTGGACGTGCAGCAGATCAATGCTAGGTGGACGCCCGGCCGCGAAGGTTTGCTTGACAAAGTGGATCAACTCGCGATCCTCGCGTGCATCACCGGACAAATGGACGACAACGCGCTCGATGCGCTTGGGTTCACCGAACCAGATCAAGACCTTGTCTGCGTCAATTTCCATGGTATCTACTCCTGCGCCTTGCGGAACCGGCGTGATGGGAAGTGGGCCTGAGCCCGGGTTGACTTCGTCATGGCGCTCAAGATCGCCTCGACGAGAAGCCTCCAGAAACTGCACCGCATGTCGGCCGCCCAGCACCGGCAAGGATTTGAGAATGTCCAGGCAGTGAATGCGACGAAAACCCACGTAGACCTCGTCACCCTCGGACAGGCGCTCCGCCAGGCTGTCGGAGCGTGTGCGCAAGGCCTCGAGATGCACCTCGGCCTCGCCAAACACCGGCGCGGGATGGAGAACCTGCAGACCCGGACCCTGTTGCACGGCCAGGCGCAAGCGCTCCGATGAACCGACGAATGTCCGCTCACTGACCACGGCTGTGCACACCGTACGGCCTTCCTGCTGGATGCCCAGCTTGCTGATCGTGATGTCTTCCGGCCGCACGAGAATCTTCGCCAATCGATGCGCGGCGAAGCCCTCCTTGGCCAGAAACGGAAAATCGGCTTCGCCCAGACGCACGCCGCGATCCGAGGTCACCGCCAGAAGCAGGTTCGCCCCGCCGAGGAACGTGGCTGTGAAGTCCTGCTGTGGGGTCTGGTACAAATCCTCAGCAGGCCCGACCTCGACCAGTTCACCGTCGTGCATGACTCCGACCCGATCGGCCAGGGCGAAGGCCTCTTCCTGATCGTGAGTGACAAAGATAGTCGACACGCCGACCTCGCGCTGAATACGCTTGATCGAGCGGCGCAGCTCGGTTCGAATCTTGGCGTCGAGCGCGCCAAAGGGCTCGTCCAGCAGCAGGATGTCGGGACTGAATGCCAAAGCCCGGGCCAGCGCCACCCGCTGCTGCTGACCGCCAGACAGCTGGGACGGCAGACGCGAACCCAGACCCTGCAGCCCGACCAGCTCCAGCAGCTCACTGACCCGCTGCTGGCGCGCGATGCTTTTGACCCCGCGCACCTGCAAGCCGTACTCAATGTTCTGCGCGGCCGACATGTGGCGAAACAGGGCGTAGTTCTGGAACACGAAACCGACCCCGCGCTGCTGAGGCGGCAAGGCGGTGACATCGCGACCGTTCAGTGTAATCCTTCCGGCGTCCATGTCGGCCAGACCGGCGATCATCCGCAGCAGCGTGCTCTTGCCGCTGCCGCTGGGCCCGATCAGGACCAGAAATTCGCCAGCATCTACCTCCAGCGAGACATGATTGACCACGGCGTTGGTACCGTAGATCTTGGTGGCCTGCTCGATCCGGATCGACATCCTGTTGCTCCTTCCAAACTTGATGCCGACAATAAAGCTCGGCCGGTTTGAAAGTCAGTCGCAGTCCGGTTCCAAATGGGTTACATTTTTCTGGGCCTAATGCCTGCTGAGGCTATCCACTACATGGGCCAAGCCCAAAGCACGAGGGGCACACTCATGACCACAATGATGATTTCCAGTGGCAAACCCATGCGCCAGTAGTCGCCGAAGCGGTAGCCACCGGCCCCCATCACCAGCGTATTGCTCTGGTGGCCGATTGGGGTCAAGAAAGCACAAGAAGCCGCAATAGCAATACTCATAAGAAACGGATCGGGTGAGCTGTCCAATACGGAGGCAATCGCGATACCGATCGGCGCCATGACCACCACGGTAGCGGCGTTGTTGATCACATCCGAGAGACACATGGTCACGATCATGATCAATGCCAACAGCGCCCAGGCCGGCATGGCATCGGTAAAGTTGACAATCTGTTCGGCGAGCAGAGTCGTGGTTCCTGTGTTTTCAAGGGCCTGGCCGACCGGGATCAAGGCGCCCAGCAGAACGATGATCGGCCAATCGATTGCCGAATAGATTTCTCTTGGATTCAATATGTTGCACATGACATAAGCCACGATGGCACCGATGAAGGCCACTGCGGTCGGCAACAGGCCGCTGACTCCAAAGCCGATTGCCACTGCGAAAATCAGCAAAGACGACCAGACCCGGCGCGGGGAAGTCAGCTGTACGCCGCGCTGCGGCAGGGGCAGAAGCTGCAGCCGATTCAGGGTGTCGCTCAAGTCCACCTCATCGCCGCGCACCAGCAGGATATCGCCTTCCTGGATGGTGACGTCCATCAGACGCCGTCGGATCGGACGCCCTTGGCGACCAATGGCCAGAACGTGCAGGCGCTGAGTTGCCCACCGCTCGAACACTCGCACACTGCGCCCAGCCAGCCGGGAGCCTGGCGCGACCACGACCTCCATCAGCATGATGTCGCTGGCTTCCATTTCGAGAATTTTGGCTGGCGTTTGCGAGGCCAGTTCCAGCTTGAAATCATCGAGTGCCGCGCGCAGATCAGTAGCATCGGCCTTTAGAATCACCTGATCATCGGCTTTGACCTTGGCGGTCAGATCGACCCGCCCCAACTTCCCATCGGCCATCACCATCCCGGTCACCTCCAGATCCTCACCCAGATCACTCTGGACTTTCTGGTAGCGCAAACCGACCAGCGGAGACTCTTTCTTGATCCGAACCTCGGTGAAGTAATCGTCAATCTCGAACAACTGGTCGGGGCTTTTTCGCCCGCGGCGCTCCTTGGGCAGCAAGCGCCAACCGATCAAGGAGACAAAAAACACCCCGACCAGTGCAACCGGCACACCAACCCAGGCGAAGTCAAACATTCGAAAGCTCTCGCCCACGGCCTCGGCACGGTACTGCGCGATGAGAATATTTGGCGGCGTGCCAATCATGGTAATCAACCCACCCAGCAGCGAGCCGAAGGCGAGCGGCATGAGGACGATGGCCGGCGAACGGTTACGCCGGGTGCAGCTCGCCAGGGCGACCGGCAGCATCACCGCCATGGCACCAACATTGTTCATGAAGCCCGAAGCCAGGGCAACCAGCAGGGTCATGGAGCCGATATGCAGCACCGGCGAGACCGTCAGCGGCTCCATCTTGCTGCCGATCAACTCCACCACCCCGGAGTTTTTCAGGGCATGGCTGATCACCAGCACCGCCGCGACCGTGATCACCGCCGGGTTTCCAAAACCGGAAATGGCGGCTCCCGGTTCAATCAAGCCCAGAAGAACGACGGTAACCAGTGCGATCGCTGCCACGAGGTCATAGCGATACCGACCCCAAATGAACAGGACCAACGTTCCCACGAGAACGGAAACGGCGAGAATTTGTTCAAAGTTCATGAGGCGCCAGCCTATAGCAGGCCCCCGATAATTGCAGGTCAATCGGTCGCCCGCAAGCGCTTGAGTTGGTTAGAGTCATCCGGTTCTCAGGGTCTGCCCATCGATCATTCTGAAGAATTTTTAGCAGGCTTTCTAGGGTTGCTCCGCGGCTTGGTTTTTTCGAAACGGCCGCCGGGGTCACTGACAAAACCTCCCTGTTCTTCCGGCGCGGTCTGCGGTAAGTGTGTTTTTGGTCGTATCGACCCTGAAGACTCACAGCGGAATGTGGCCTGCAGAAGAAAGACTACCGATCGCCTTCTTTGATTAGATTTCGCGCTCAAAAGGAATCAAAGTCATATTTTTCATGCACTTCATAAGCAATCCCCGCAGCCTTGATTGGATTATGTGTTATTTTTAGCATATGGAGCCAGGACAAAGACATCAGGTAATCAAACGGCTACAGGCCGAGCTACCGCGGGGAGCGCCGTTCGATCTTGCCACCCTTGCCGAGTTCGGAGTGTCGCCCCAGCTTGCCGCTCACTATGCCGAAAGCGGGTGGCTCGAGCGCCTGGCCCAGGGTGTATATGCCTTCCCGAACGACGACTTCGGCATCTACGGTGCCCTCAAGCTGCTGCAAAAGCGCGCCCCCGGCCTGCACATCGGTGGCAAGAGCGCCCTGGCCCTGCAAGGGGTGAAGCACAACCTGGCCAGCCGGGACACCCTCGTGCTCTGGGGCGATCGCCGTTTCGCCTTGCCGGCCTGGTTCACCACGCGCTTTCCGGCTCGCTACCTCTACGCGCGCCTGTTCGATTGGCCAGCCACTGCGCTGCCCAAGCAGACTTTGACCACGCCGCCGGGGCTGCCCGAGCACCTGCAGGTCGCGGTTCCCGAGCGGGCTGTCCTGGAGATGCTCTATGAAGCCGGCGTCAGACAGAGCCTTGAAGAAGCCCGCAATCTCTTTGATGGGCTGCGCTCACCCCGCGAGGCGTTGCTTGGACAACTGCTGTCGTGCTGCACCAGCGTCAAGGCCGTGCGCCTGTTTCTCACCTGGTCGCGCGAGACGCGCCTGGTCGATGTCGATGCCCTTCTGGAAAACTACCCCGTTCGCACCGGCAGCGCCGCGCGCTGGATGAGCCGACTGGATGACGGCACGTTGTTAAGCCTGAATCCTCATGGATAAGGCCTACTCGGACGCCGTCCGACTGCTGCTGGCCGTGCTGCCGGATGTTTTCGCAAACGACATCTTTGTGATGAAGGGCGGTACGGCGATCAATCTCTTCGTGCAGCAGATGCCGCGTTTATCGGTGGACATCGACGTGGTGTACAGCCCGTTTAAGTTGCCGCGCAACGCGGCATTGCAGTGCGGCACGATGCACAACTGCCGGCGCTGCGGTGGAAGCTCCGCAACCTGGAAACCTTTCGCAAGCGGCGCCCCAAGGCCTTTACCGCCCAGGCCGAGGCCCTCAATGCCCACCTGGGTGGAACCTGACTGAATACGCCGGATGAAATTGAGCGGCAAATGGGCGGCGATTTCCCGATGTCGGTAGGCCAATCCCCATGCCCGCGCTGAGAAGGCCCGAGAATCAAGAACCAAATGGGTTAACCGACCAGATCTCGCCCAGCCTCCTCTTGCCATTATCGTTGCAAACGCACAGCTCACTCTATATATTGGGCGTATGCAACAGCCATTCCGGTGTCTTTTATGAACCTCGCCAGCCCCTCAAGCCAGAATGCAGACCATGTTTTGGCCAAAGCTGCGCTCAAGGCCGGTAACGCGTTAGGCATCGGTCAGGCCGAAGTTGGCAGAATCATCGGACGCGACCGGTCGACGCTGCAGCGCTATGGCGTGGACCCAAAATCTCACAACGGCGAGCTCGCGCTGCTGCTGGTGCGCTGCTACCGAAGCTTGTATGCCCTCATGGACGGCGACACGGAGCTGATGCAGCACTGGATGCATGGCCATAATCACCATACGGGCGGGGTTCCCGCCGAGCAGATGCGGTCAATTGTCGGTCTGGTCCGGGTTTGCGAATACCTGGACGCGATCCGCGGGAAGGTTTGACCAGCGATGTCCACTGCCACCACCTGGCATGGCATTGAGGTCGCCAAACACATCGTACCGATCGAGGGGAAAATGCTACGGCTCGTGGAAAGCCAGGAACAAGTGGCCACCACCCATGTGGTCGACTCCCTGGACGAGCAGGCCCTACTCGAGCAGTTGCTGGAACAGGCGAAGCCCCCGACGCGGCCCGGCAGCGAGGGACTGCACTACCTGTTGCTGACACCATTTCGCTACCCACCGCTACGGCATGGGTCCAGATTTGGTCAGCGGCACGAGCCCTCGATTTTCTACGGCTCGCAGACTGCAAGCACAACGCTCGCCGAAGCAAGCTATTACCGCCTGGTGTTCTGGTTCGGCATGCAGAAGGCGCCCCCACGACCCATCCGATCCCGGCACACCCTGTTCAGCATTGCCTATCAAGCCGGGGCTGGAATAGCACTGCACCAGGCACCATTCGACGAATTCCGAACGACCCTCACCGACCCCGCTCACTACTCGGCAACACAGGAGCTAGGGCGCCGCATGCGCGAAAGCGGTGTGCTTGCCTTTGAGTTCCGCTCAGCCCGCGACCCGGGAGGTGGCATCAATGTCGGACTGTTTGAACCAGGCGCTCTGAGCGTTTCCCGGCCCTGCCATCAGGAACAGTGGCTGTGCGACGTCGACGGCCACGGCGTCTGTTTCCTGGACTTAAGCGCACGGAAGGCTCACACCTTGCCTGCCGAGACATTTCTGATCGACGGCAAAATTCCCTTGCCGGCAGCCTGACGCTGGGCTGACCAAAATGCTTTCCTTACTGGAAAGATGTTCTGTGCATCAGCTGGGACGATGCCGAATCCCATGAGCGAAGGAAGGCCGCCCGGCCTGGGGCTGCCTAAACTGGCGGAGATATCCACTTAGTGGGCCGTCCGAAAATCGGGGTCCACTTTAGGGTACGTAGTGGGTACACAACGATAAATAAAACGACATTGGTAGAGAAAAAGCACGCCAAGATATTGATTTAATTGGTGCCGGCTGAGAGATTCGAACTCCCGACCCTCTGATTACAAATCAGATGCTCTACCAACTGAGCTAAGCCGGCATCGGCGGACAAAAGTATAGCTCACTGTCCACCGCTCGCAGTGCCGGCCTGGCGCTTTGCAGGCTTTACAATGCGATCCCATGGAACTGGTCGATATCGGATGCAATCTCGCCCACGACAGCTTCGATGAAGATCGTGCGGCGGTGATCGAGGCCGCGCAGGCCGTTGGGGTCCGCCAGATCGTGGTGACCGGCGCGTCGGAAGGCGGCAGCGTCAAGGCCGCCGAGCTGGCCCGGACGCGGCCCGGCGTGCTGTTCGCCACCGCCGGCGTTCATCCGCACCTGGCGCGCGAGTTCAGTGCCGAGACCGAGTCGGTGCTGGCGGAGTTACACCAGTGCGAGGAGGTGGTTGCGGTCGGCGAGTGCGGGCTGGACTATTTCCGCGACTTTTCGCCGCGCCCGGACCAGCGCCGGGCGTTCGAACGCCAGCTGGAACTGGCGGTGGCCTGCGCCAAGCCGGTGTTTCTGCACCAGCGCGATGCCCACGAGGATTTCGCCGCCATCTTGGGCGAGTTCCGCCCTCACCTGGCGCGCGCGGTTGTGCACTGCTTTACCGACACTCGAGAGGCCATGCAGGCCTACCTGGAACTGGACTGCCACATCGGCATCACCGGCTGGATCTGCGACGAGCGTCGCGGTCATCATTTGAAAGAGTTCGTCGCCGAGATTCCGGCCGATCGACTGATGATCGAAACCGACGCCCCGTACCTGAAACCGCGCAACCTGCGGCCGAAAGTCCGGACCCATCGCAATGAGCCGCAGTGGTTGCCGTGGATTGCCGGAACGGTGGCGGCCTGTCGCGGGGTCAGGCCGCCGGAACTGGCGGCACAGACCACCGCCTGTGCCCGTGCGTTCTTCTCCCTGCCGGAGGGGGCTTAGTCAGGCCGCCCCGGCCAGACCCGCCGGCTGCAGGCTGCGCTGCATGGCGGCCAGGCGCCGGCCCTGCATTTTCAGACGGTATTCCAGATCCTTGAAGCGGGTCCTGAATTCGGTCTTGCGCCAGCGATCGCGCATCGCATCGGCACCAGCCTGGACGCGCTCGGCCTGGACGCTCTGCCACAGGCTGACCGTTTCCCGGAACTGCTGGTACTCGCGCTCAAGCGCTTCGCGCCAGGTCGGCGCGGCCTGATCTTCGGCCAGGCGCTGCTCCAGCTCCTGGAAGCGGATCTGCAGCCGCGCCCGCTGAATCTTGAACGAGGGTGTGCGCTTCAGATCCCGCGCCAGACCGACCCAGGAACTGGCCGCAATCAGCCACTTGCCCGGATCGAAATCCCACCAGCGCAGGCCGTTGCGGTAGTCGGCCTGGAAGGCATGATGAAAGTTGTGGTAGCCCTCACCCCAGGTCACCAGCGCGATCAAGCCGTTGTCACGGGCCGTGTTTTCCTGGTTGTAGCTGCGCCGGCCCCAGGTGTGGGCCAGGGAGTTGATGAAGAAGGTGAAGTGCTGGCTCAGCGCCAGGCGGAAAGCGCCAGCGAGGAGAATCATGCCGAGCACATCGCCGGTCAGCCAGCCCAGCGCTGCCGGAACGCCCAGGTTCAGAGTCCACACGGCCGGCCAGTACAGCTTGTGCTGCCACATCACGATCGGGTCTTTCTTCAGGTCCGGCACCTCGTCGAAATTGATTTCGCTGGTCTTCCAGTGACGGGTCATCCAGCCCATGTGGGCGTGCCAGAAACTTTGCTTGATGGAATGCGGGTCACGCTCGACGTCATCGACGTGGCGATGATGAACGCGGTGACGGGCTGCCCAGATCAGGATGGAATTCTGCAGCGAGAAGGTGCCGAAAAACGCCAGCGCCAGTCTCATTGGCCAGGCCGCCCGGTACGTGCGGTGCGACCACAGGCGGTGGTAGCCGGCGGTGATGGACAGTCCGCTGACAATCCAGATCACGGCGGCGGCCAGCCAGGCCCAGCCGCTGAAACCCACGGTCAGGCCGTAGATGGGGGCTGCCACGAAACCCAGCAGGTTGACCGCGACGAAGAAAATGACGTTGGACACGACCAACGGCGGCTTGCGTTCTGACATAAGACGATCCTGTTTGGACAAGCCGGTCACACGGCGCAACGCCGGCGGCCTACTTGAAAAATTTGATGGACAAGGGATAGGACCAGACCTCTCCCTCGGACGCCTTGACCGCGCCGATGATCGGGAAGACCAGACTGAGGATCGCCAGTACCAGGATCAACAAGACGCCGATACCGATGAAAATCAGGATGAAACTGACCAGGGCGTAGATCAAAACACTGATCATCCAGTTGAAAACGACATAGCCGTGCGGAGTCAGACCGGGGATCTGATCCTTTTTGAGGATGAAAATCACCACCGGGACGATCAGGCCGGCCATCGGCACGATCAGCCCGGACAGCACCGACAGATGCAGAATCAGTGCCCAGGTTCTGGTCTCTTTGTCGGGTGACTGGGTTTCCATTTCTTCCATGACGAATTTACTTCCATGGTTCGGACAGTCGCTGAGACAGCCGGTTCAAAAGATGCCTTCCGGACGGAGCATAACGCAGCTGGCCCGCAGCCGCCAATTTTCGGGGCAATCAGCCCTTTTTCCGGGGCCGCTGCCAGCCCTTGACGCTGCGCTGCACCGATCGGGTCAGGGTGAGCTGGTCGGCCGGCGCGTCTTTGCCGATCACGCTGCCGGCGCCGATCGTGGCCCCGGCGCCCACGCTGACCGGGGCGACCAGCGCGCTGTTGGAGCCGACGAAGGCATCGGCGCCGATGTCGGTGCGGTGCTTGTTGGCCCCGTCGTAGTTGCAGGTAATGGTGCCGGCGCCCAGGTTGGCCCGCTCGCCCACTTGTGCATCGCCGACGTAGCTCAGGTGGCTGG
>REEW01000139.1 GCA_007694885.1 Wenzhouxiangella sp.
CCTGGCGGCGTGCCTGCTGCTGGCCTGTGCCTGCGCGCCATCCGGCCAGGCCAAGGGATCTCCGCCAGACCAGGCCCCGACCCTGCACGCGCTCTATGTGCCCGCGCAGGGCTGGGCGTATCGCGACGAAGGCGGTGAACTGACCGGCGTGACCGTGGAAATCCTGCGCGCGTTTGCCGAATGGCTGGCCGATGAGCGCGACCTCGAGCCCGAGCTGGTGTTCGAGGCCGAACAGGACTGGTCGGTGTTCTACGCCCGCGTTCGCGACGGCAGCGGCGCGCTGTTCGGGCTCGGCAACGTCACCATCACCGACGAGCGTGCCGAGGAACTGGCCTTCTCGCCCCCCTACCTGTACAACATCGCCGTGCTGGTTTCGCCGGCCGCGGCCCCGGCCGATGTTCGGCCACGCGATGTGGCAGATCACTTTGCCGGTCTGAGTGCGCTGGCCTTTGCCGATACCCTGCATGAGCAGCGGCTGCACGCTCTGGCCCGGAGCCACTGGCCGTCCATGCCGATCGACCGGGCAGGCTCCAACGATGAAATCGTGGCCGCCGTTGCCCAGGGAACCCACTTCGCCTACCTGGACGCCTACAACTACTACCGGGCCCGCGAGCAGGGCATGGCGCTGCAGCGCCATCCGGCCTTTGATGATCCGGGTGAGGCCTTCGGCATCATCATGCCGCTGGACAATCCCTGGCGGGCCGACCTGGAGCGCTTTTTCCAGGCCGACGGCGGTCTGCTGGAAAGCGAGTGGTATGCGGAGCTGCTGGCGCGTCACCTGGGCCCGGGTGTGGCCGAGCTGCTGGCTCCGCTTTGATAACCCTCGAACCATGACCGAATCCGTGCTGGATCGGCAACTGGTCGAACTGTATCGACAGGCGGACTACCGGGTGGACCGGGGCTTCGTGCTGCGGGTGGATCATCCAGGCGTGGAGCTGGCGCGATGGCATGCCCGGCAGGGCGTGGACTGCAGCGCGTTCGTGACCGCCTGCAATCCGCGCGGACAGCAGCTGGACGAGCAATCGAACCGGCGCCGGACCGCACGGCTGGAAGCGGTCCTGGCCGAGTCGGGCCGGGTCTTTGTCCCCGGGGTGGGGCAGGATCCCAGCGGTGACTGGCCGGGCGAGGCCAGCTTCCTGGTTGCCGGCCTGTCCCTGGCGGCTGCACAGGACTTGGGCCGGCAATTCGCTCAGAACGCCGTGGTCTGGTCCGGAGAGGATGCCGTTCCACGCCTGATCCTGTTGCGCTGAGCAGTCTCAGCCGCCCGGGCCGCAGTCCATGCAGTCGGCCGGCCGCTCCGGCCCGCGCCGGAGTTTCCCGGCCAGGTCCTGCAGGGCAGTGCGCAATCCCTCCTCGATGACCGGGTGGTAGAAGGGCATGTCCAGCATCTCATCGACGGTCAGGCGTTGCTGTGCCGACCAGGCCAGCAGGTGGGCGATGTGCTCGGCCGCCGGGCCGAACATTTCCGCGCCCATGAACAGGCCGCTGCCGTGCTCGCCGTAGACGCGCAGCAGGCCGCGGCTTTTGCCCATCACCCGGCTGCGGCCCTGGTTGCGGAAGTCGAGCGAACCGACCGCGTAGCAACCGCGGCAGTGCTCATCGGTTTCCTGGATCGTGCGCCCGCACGAGGCGATCTGCGGGTCGGTGAACACCACGCTCAGCGGACTGCGCCGCAGGCCGCTGCGAACCTCCGGCCAGCGTCCGGCGTTGGTTCCGGCAATACGGCCCTCGTCGGCCGCCTCGTGCAGCAGCGGCAGATGGTTGTTGGCGTCTCCGGCGATGAAAATCGCGCTGTCGCCGCACTGGGTGGTGTACGGGTCATAGATCGGCATGCCTCGGTCATCGAGTTCCAGGCCGGTGTGCTCCAGGCCCAACCCGTCGATGTTGGGCCGCCGCCCGGTGGCCGCGAGCAGGTAGTCGAAGGTTTCGGTGGCTTCATCGCCGTCGGCGTCATCGAAAGTGACCTGCACGCCGTGGTCGGTGTCGCGGATTTCGTGCACCTTGCTGTCGGCATCCAGCGGGAACTCCTGGTTGAACGTCTCCAGCGCGATCGCGCGAATCTCGGGATCCTGGATCGGACCGACCCGCCCCCCGACGCCGAACATGCGCACCTTGACCCCCAACCGCGACAGCGCCTGGCCCAGTTCCAGACCGATCACGCCTGGCCCGAAGACGACCACGGATTCGGGCAGTTCGGTCCACTCGAACACATCATCGCTGATCATCAAGCGCGATCCCGCGTCTTTGAGGAAGGGGAGGACGTTGGTTCGCGAACCGGTGGCGATGACGGTCCGACCCGCACGCACGGTCAGTTCTTCGCCGACCTGCAGGGTTTGGTGGTCAATGAATCGGGCCCGGCCCATGACTCGATCGCCCGCTGGAATCTTTTTTACGCTGTCGAGAACGCCGCCAACAAAGCGGTCCCGATGACGACGTACGCGGTCCATGACGGCCCGGCCGTCGACCTGTACCGGTCCGGCGTGGATACCGAAGCGCTGGGCGTGGCGGGCAGCATGGGCGGATTCAGCCGCTGCGATCAGCAGCTTGCTCGGCATGCAGCCGACCCGGGCGCAAGTGGTGCCGAACTGCTCGGCCTCGATCAGCACGACCTGGTCGGTATGCTTGCGGGCCTGGCGGTAGGCGACCATGCCGGCCGTCCCGCCGCCGATCACGGCTACATCGACTTTTCGCTCCTGCATGATGTGGACTCCTTGGGATAGGAAGAGCAAAGCATGGATCAACAGTAACGCCAAAACGGACCCGTGCGGGCTGCGAGCGCTTTCATCGCGATGGCCGTTGACCTGGCGAATCCGGCTGGCCGCCATAATGGCATCTGGTTTTACTGCGAGTCCTGCCGTGTTGCGATCCCTTGCCAGCCTGTTTTTCTACGCCCGCTTCGTGCGCAGTTTCAGCGCGCTGGGCTATCGTCGGGCGGTCGGCGATCAAGACTCGCTCGCGCCGGATTTCAGCGGCCAGACCTGGCTGGTGACCGGGGCCACCGGCGGGATTGGCCGATCGATTGCGCTGCAGGCCAACCATCACGGTGCCCGCGTGCTGGCCGTGGCGCGCAGCCAGGACCGCCTGAAAGCACTCAAGAGCGAGGCGGACAAGCCCGGCCGGCTGGTTCCCCTGGCCGCCGACCTGTCGCTGGTCGACACCGTCCGTCAACTGCCCTCGAAACGCTCGGTGCAGAATCGTCCGATTGATGTGCTGGTCAACAACGTCGGCGTATTGCTGAACGATCACCGGGTAACCGAGGAAGGCCTGGAAACCTCGTTTGCGACCAACCTGCTGGGTCCGTTCGTGCTCACCGAGGAGTTGAAAGAGGCCGGCTGGCTTGCCGCCGACGGCGTGGTCATCAACGTCTCTTCCGGGGGCATGTACGGCTCGCCGCTGAAACTCGAGCCGATGAACTGCACCGACCCGGACCGCTTCGACGGCATGAACGCCTACGCCATGCACAAGCGCGCCCTGGTCGAACTGACCCGTTGGTGGAACGGCCAGTGGCAGGGCGGGCCGGTCGCGCACGTGATGCATCCCGGCTGGGTCGACACCGAAGGAGTACGGACGTCGCTGCCGATCTTTCGCAAGACACTCCAGCGCGTCTTGCGCACGCCCGAACAGGGTGCCGACACCGTGCTCTGGCTGGCCGATCAGCGGCCCTCGCCGGAACCCGACGGCGGCATCTGGCTGGACCGATCGCTTCAGCCCGAGCACGAGTTTGCCTGGACCCGGCGCTCACCCCACACTGCTGAAGACCTGGTTGCCTACCTCCGGCGAATGGCGGGTTGACTCCCAACGTGGGTTGCCATCGAAACCGCTTTCTGGCCGAGGCTGTTTCTTCGACTCAGAAGGTCGACAGACCGGTGGCCTCCATGATCCGGTACTGCCAGTAGCGCAGACGGTTCTCGTCGGCGTAGCGGTCGTAGTCCAGGCTGAACGAGCGGCCGTCGGGGTTGGTCCAGCGCGTCTCGAACCAGGCGGCGGCCTCGTTCATGACCGGTGCGTTGCCGGAGCCGATGAGTTCCAGCGCGGTTTCGGGATTGAAGTTGTCCAGGTTGCGCCGGGTGAAATTGGCCGAACCCGAGATCAGCCGTGCCGAACCGCCCCGGTAGCGGATCAACAGTTGCTTGCTGTGGCACTGCTCGCCGCTGGTGTGGCACCAGCGCACAGCGACGTCGTGGCGGCGCAATTCGGCGGCCACCGGCCGGTTGGGGATGCCGTTCTTGCGGCGGCCGAAGGCGTGCTCGTTGGGGTCGAGCAGAAGTCGGATCCGTGCTCCGCGGCGACCGGCCCGGGCCAGTGAGCGGATCACCTCGCGGTGAGATAAGTAGAACATCGCCAGATCCACCCGACTGCCCGGGCCGGCCTGGTCCAGCGCGGCAACCACCGCGTCGCGGATGGCGGCTTCGGTCAGCACCCTTGCCTGCACGCCGCTGCGCTCTGCAGTTCCTTGCGGCATGGGCTCGGGCCAGTCCAGTCCAGGCTTCGAGAAGGCGGCTATCGCGCGCTCGGTTTCCAGCACGTCCAGCGCGGCCGGTCCGCTGACCACAAGGGCAGAATTGCCGTGGGCGCTGGAGGCGTCGTGCGGGTTGGCCGAAGTGACCAGCGTTGTCCAGGTTTCTCCTTCGTCGACCACGAGGGTCTTGCGGTGGTTGGCCTTGAAGTTGGCAATCTTGAGCCAGGTGCGCAAGCCGACCGCCTGTTCACCGACCGGGTTGGGCAGCCAGCCGTTCGCGCTGGAGTTGCCGAACCATCGGCAGCAGAGTCGCCACAGGCCGGACCAGAGCGGGTTGGAGTCGCGCAGCGGGTCCAGATCGGTGACGACGACCTCGACCCCGGCGCCGCGCAAGGCATTCAGGTGGGGCGACTCGACGCCGCCGTAGAGGGTGTTGATCGGGTCGGTGATGAAAATCACCCGCAGCCCGGGCACCTGCCGGCGTCGTTCGATCAGCGCTTCGGTCAGCTCGGAAGCCAGCGGCCGCAGGTCGTCGCCTTCCGGGTCTCCGGCAAACTCGTTGAACAGGAACATGTCGAGAACAACCAGCCGCTCGGCCTGGCCGATCAATTCCAGTTTTCGCTCGAAGATGTGCTGGTCGGTCGTGCGTTGCCCCTGCTCGTCGACCCAGGTCCAATCGGCCAGAAACTCGACCGCTGCCGTTTCACGGACCGGGCCGGGGAAATCAAGCCCCTGCGGCAGCGGTTTCCAGACATGCCAGGCGGCCACGCCGAGCCAGAGCACGAACAGCGCGGCCAGATACCAGCGCCATTGGATCGACTTTCGCAGTTTCATGCAAAGCTGAGCTTTTGGTTCAGTGGCAGCCGGCAGTATAGGTCAGCGAACTCTTGGTCGACGGCCACCTGATTTCCAGCCGGGCGCCGGACGATCCGGTTCAAAACTGGAGCACGTACATCCGCAGCGGCATCCAGATACCCATCAGGATCATGATCAGGTTTTCGGTCAGCGAGACAAAGCCCAGCGGTACGT
>REEW01000043.1 GCA_007694885.1 Wenzhouxiangella sp.
AGAAGTGGCGCGCTTGCTGGGACAGCGTCCGCTACTGCTCGGAGCGCTGCCGACGAGCACGGTCACGCCTGCGCGCGCAAGGGATCGGCCGCTGATCCGGTTCGAGCGGCGTGCGTGTGGACGCCCGTCGTGCCATGGGCGCCGCAACCCGACGCGGTTCGATTCAAAAGCAGGTCAGGTGCGGCTTACTCGAACCGGTCCCGGAACACGGAAGGGTCCGGAATCGGCATACGGGCCTCCAGCGTGCGTGCGCCGCCCTCGGACTCGGAAACCAGCTGCACCGGGCCATCCGCCAGGGGCTGCTTGTTGACCACGATCTCGAAGTTGTACAGGGTGAACCAGGGCAGGCTGTGTCCTTCCGGTGCCCGGAAACGCACCGATCGGTCCAGGCGATCGTGCGGCCATGCGGTTTCCAGCACGTCCGGCGGGCCACCCATCCAGGCTTCCAACAGGTCGGCGTCCGGCGGCAGGGGAACCCGGAACTCGTGCACGCCGCTGCTCAAATCGAAATTCATCACCGCGTAGCGGTACCGAAAGCTGCCGTCACCCAGATCTTCGACCTGCGCCAGAACCCGCAGATGGCCCAGCGGCATGTTGTCCGGGTAGGGCGCCTCGGGCGTGTCCGACTCGACCACGATCAGCTGGTGAGCGGCCTCGGCGGTGGATTGGCCTTCCGGAACCCACTCGCGCATGGGCGAGCCCTGAATGAACGGGTCAAGCGAAAAAGTCTGGCCGGAAGGGGGCACCGTCTCCGGCTCGATGCGGTGGTAGCCCATGCCGTTCCAGATATTCACGTCGTACTGGATCACGTACCAGGCGTCGATGAAGTAGTCGGCATCGGCCTGGGTCAACTCCTGGGGATCGACCAACAGGCGATGCTTCCAATCGCCCGCGAAGCCGGTTTGCGAACCCGTGCATCCGGGATCGAAAAACGACCCGCAGCTGTCCCAGAGGCCCAGGTGGGGAGTGATCTCGCTCCTTGGCCCCTGGAAAGTCGCGGTGTCGTTGTTTTGCGTGGAATAGGTGTCCTCGCATCCGGGCCACAGGATGTTGCCGTTGCCGCAGTTGATCTGGCAGGCAAGGTTCTGGGAAAAGAACGCGTGTTTGACGCCCGAGGCCGCCAGCTGCTCCATGCGCCCGTTGTGGATGCGGTACAGATTCCAGACCAGGAAAGGGTGCTGATCGCGTGGTTCGTGCGGGTAGAGCGCCGGATCCGCCGGCTGGAACTGCTGAAACCAGGGTACGTCGGCTTCGCCCACGTTTTTCAGGGTCGCGGCAGGCGCGATTTTCAGCCGCCCCGTGTCGGGTTCCTGTCCAAGTGCGGTGACGAAGTTCACGCCGATCAGGGCCACGTCGACCTCGAAGCCGTCCTGCGGCCACAGCGGTCGGTCCGCGCAGCTCAGTCCGCGCCCGCTGTGATCCACACCCCGGCCCGAACGGTCGGCTTGTTCCGGCACCGTGACCCGGGCATCGAGCCGTAATTCGCCGATCGACAGGTTGGTCAGCGCCGGCTGGCCGAGCATCGCCGCAAGACGCGCGGTGGCCCTGACATCGGCATTGCGCAGCGCCATTTCCCCGCGCCGGTGGTCGATCGTGACGTGCATGTGGGTGACGTTGGCCAGGTGATTGCCATGTCCGTCGTGCAGCTGCAGCACGGTCAGTTGCTGTTGCCTGGCCGGCAGCAGATGCAGTCGATCCAGGCGCACCACCTGGTCGCCGTGGCGCAGGGCCAGCGCGCTGCGCGCTTCAAGCGCGCCGCCGGTGAATCCTTCGAAGTTGCCGAACGGCATGTACAGCCACAGCCGAGGGTCGCCGATCGTCAAGGGCGCGAAGCGGCGTTCCCGAACCGGTTCGTCGGCCTCGAGTACTTCAACGCCCAGATCGGGCAGGTAGTCGCCCCGCAGCTGGATGGCACCGCTGCCCCCTCCGGCCGGCCACGCGCTGCTTGCATCGGGCGCCCAATCGCGGGCCATGGCCGGGTCGGGCAGGGCGAGACACAGGAGGACTGGCAGGAGGAAGCGATGCATTGTTCGAGGGGAAAGATGACCGCTTGAGAAAGTCGCGATGATACTATACCGGCTGTGCGAGCCCCGACCTTCCGACGTCCCTTCAGCGCCTGCCTGCCCGGTCCCGCGCCGAGCACGATCGCCTGCTGCGTTGCGCTGGTTCTTGCCCTGTCGCCCCCCTCTCTCCTGGCTGCAAGCCCGAGCGGCTGCGACGATCTGGGTGCCTTCCCCGAGACCCCGGGGCTGGTGTTCGAACGCGATATCCAGCCCTTGCTGGACAACTGCCTGGGCTGCCACGGAGGCCAGGGTGGGCTTTCCCTGGCTCCGGACGAGGCCTACAAGGCGCTGGTCGGCGTGGTTTCCAACACCCGTCCGGAGCTGTTGCGGGTGGATCCCGGCAAACCTGGCCAGAGTGTGTTGTTCCGGGCGATCAACTGCAACACGCCGGCCGGCCCGAGCTTTCGGATGCCCGGCCTTTCGGGTCCGACTGACCAGGCGCTGATCCGCGACTGGATCGAGCAGGGCGCCGGAGATTTCATCCTTCGCGATCGCTTCGAGCCGCCCTAGTCGCGCGCCTCGCTGGTTTCCGCCCGACTGGCCCGGACTCGATTGCGGCCGTTTTCCTTGCACCAGTACATGTTCTGATCGGCCTGACGCAGCAGGCTGTCGAAGCTTTGTTCGGCCGACGTCATCTCGGTTACACCGATACTGGTCGTCAGCCGAACCGGCTGGTCATGGAATTCCATTTGCAGCGCGGCGATGCGCTGGCGCAAATCCTCGGCCAGGGTAGCGGCCCGATCCAGGTCGGTATCGGGCATCACGACCAGGAATTCTTCGCCGCCCATGCGAAACACCAGGTCCGAGCGGCGCAGCCGCGACCGCAACAACTCGGCAATCTGGAACAAAACGCGGTCGCCGACATCGTGGCCGTGCTTGTCGTTGATCTCCTTGAACCGGTCCAGATCCAGCACCATCAGGCTCAGCGGGGTTTTTTGACGGATTGCCAGGGCCTTTGCGCGGGCGAAGTTTTCGTACAGCAGGGTTCGGTTGGGTAGACCGGTGAGGGCATCGGTCACGGCCAGATGGCGAAGACCCTGCTCGGCTTTTTCCCGGGATCGCTCGTAGACGTAGGACAGTGCGACGATGACCAATCCGGCGATCACCAGGTTGGCCGCGTAGGCAATCTGGTCAGCATCTTGCGGCAGCCCGAAACGGTAGATGGCGATCAACAGCGCGCCGGCCAGAGAAACCAGCGACAAGCACAGCCCGAGCCGGCGGCCAAGCAGCAGCATCAGCAGGATCGGCAAAACCAGGGCCCAGATGAAAACCGACTCGGCGGCGGCGGGCATGGACACGATCAGCCACACGGCGAGAATCCAGGGAATGGTCACGGCCAGGGACCAGCGATACAGCCGGCGGGAAGTGCGGACCAGCCAGAATGCGCCCAGGCAGAACAGCGCGAAGGCGAATTCGATCAGCGCTGCCGCGGTGATGCCGCGAATCCAGTTCAACGTGCCGAAAAACAGCCCGCCGAAAAAGGTGATCACGATCAAGGTCAGCAAAACCTGGCGACGTTGATGATCGCCGTGGTCGAATTTCGGCAAGATATCGAGTCCCGTGATTCTGGCCTACAGCCAGTACTCGTCGATCAGTTCCATGAGTTCATCGCGCGAAATGGCATTGTCGTGGTCATTGTCAAACCGGTCGAAAATGCGCGAACTGATCCGGATGCCGTGCTCGCCGATCAGGTACTTGACCAGATCGCGGAACTCGCCGCGCGACAGCACGCCGTCGCCCTTGCGGTCGAACTCCTTGATCAGGATGTCCACGAGTTCTTCGCGTTTCATGTTCAACCTTGCTGATTCTGAATTGCTGGATTCAGCGCGCCAGGCCCGGTGCCCGATTATAGAGGTTCGCAACGGGGCTGCGTTGTTTCTTGCCGTGATCCGGGGCGATGCCGGCCAGGCTGACCTCGATCGAACTTCTTGATTGCATGCCAGCGGGCCCCAACAACTTCGTTCTGGGACCGCCATTGTGCACGGTTCGACTCCGCCCATCCTGTCGGCTACTGGAAACCAAGCCCATGATTCACGACAACATCCTGCAGACCATCGGCAACACACCCGTCATCCGCATCAACCGGCTGGCGCCTGATCACGTCGAACTGTTCGTCAAGGCCGAGTTCTTCAATCCCATGGCATCGGTCAAGGATCGCCTGGCGATCGCCATCATTGACGATGCGACCCGGCGCGGTGAGCTCGAGCCCGGCCAGACCGTGGTCGAGGCCACGTCCGGCAACACCGGCATCGCCCTGGCCATGGTGTGCGCAGCACGCGGGCATCCGTTCGTGGCCGTGATGGTCGAGACCTTTTCGGTCGAGCGGCGCAAGCTGATGCGCGCGCTGGGTGCCAAAGTCATCCTGACCCCGGCGGCTGAACGCGGTTCCGGCATGGTGCGCCGGGCCAGGGAACTGGCCGAGCGCCATGGCTGGTTCCTGGCCCGCCAGTTCGAAAACCCCGCCAACCCGGCCTACCACCGCAACACCACGGGCCCGGAGATTCTTACCGCGTTCGCCAACCGCCGGCTGGATTACTTCGTCACCGCCTGGGGCACCGGCGGCACCCTGACCGGCGCCGGGCAGGTGCTCAAGCTCGCCCGGCCGGAACTGCAGGTGATCGCCACCGAGCCGGCCGGCGCCTCGCTGCTGGCCGGCAAGGAATGGGCTCCGCACAAGATCCAGGGCTGGACGCCGGATTTCATCCCCGAGGTGCTCGATCGGGAAGTTGCCGACGACATCGTCCCGGTCACCGACGAAGAAGCCCGCGACACTGCCCTGGCCCTGGCTTCACGGGAAGGTATCTGCACCGGCATTTCCGGCGGCGGCTCGGTGGCAGCGGCGCTCAAGGTTGCCCAGACCGCGCCGGAGGGCTCGGCCATCCTGGCCATGCTGGCCGATACCGGCGAGCGCTACATCTCCACCTTTTTATTCGAACACATTGCCGAAGGCTCGGACGACGACTGGCTCGAGAGTCTTCCGGAGGCTTGAATCTGCCGTCGCGGAACGCTTGAAGCGACGCCCGCGGCCGAGCTGCCGCCGGGATCGGCTCGCCCGATGCGTCATCGATCTGATAGATTCACCGGGTGACAGACGCTCCGGAACCAGGCGGAGCCCTACTGAAACCCTGCGGAGATTTTCATGACTCGTTTGCCTTCGGGAGCTGCGCGGCTCCGACGATTTTTCCTGCTGATCGGGCTGCTCTGGTCGGTCCATGCCCTGGCCGCGTCCCCCATCATCCAGCCCGGCGCGCCGGGCGAGCCCAGCCGCCAGATCAGCGCCGAGCAGGCCATCGAACTGGCCGGTCTGCGTCATTCGGCGGCCGATGTGCGTTTCATGAGCGACATGATTCCGCACCATCAGCAGGCCCTGGATATGTCGGCACTGGCGCCGAACCGCAGCCAGAGCCACGAAC
>REEW01000179.1 GCA_007694885.1 Wenzhouxiangella sp.
CCCGCTTCATCGAGGCGTTTCGGGCGCAGGCGCGAAGGTCTTCGAGTTCGAATCCGTCGCGCTTGCCGTTGACGCTCATCTGGTGGCTCGCGGTCCAGTCTCCCTCGGGGTTGTAGCTGTAGGTGACGTCGAACGCCGGCGACAAGCGCCATTGCCCGCGTTTGTCCATCAGAAAGGCGATGTTCTTGACGTGATCGTCGTGGTTGCGCGCGACCAGGTTGAACACCATGCGCCGGAACTGCTGCTCGACCGCATCCGGGCCAAGACCGAGGCGGCGGATGATCTGCAGCGCCTGCTCGTAGCTGTAGGCCCCGGGCAGGTTGTAGTCGTAGTGAGCCAACGCACACAGCGATTGCATGTGACGCTTGCCTCCGTAGCGGTCGCGGTCGAATCGCCGGGTCATGAAATGGCGACGGCCGTTTTCCTCGAACAGCCGGCATTCGGCCATGTCGATGCCGGCGGCAGTGGCCATCAGGTAGTAGGCGTACTCGATGGCCCCATAGCCCTGCGGGTCGTCGAGTTCGCGGTCGCGGTTGCCGCGCACGCCGTCGAATTTGAGGATCCAGTGCTCGAAACCCGCTTCGACCGGCACCTGGCCCGAGCGCACCTCGTTGGTTTCCGGATTCCAGGCGATGACCGCCTTGGCCCGGGCGCCGCCGGCCGAGGTGCCCACGCGCAGGATGTCGGCGATGCCACTTTCGCTGGTGTCCTCGTCGAACCTGGCGTGCAGGCGACCGCGGCTGGTCAGCACTTCGGATGCCAGTTCGACCAGTGCATCGACCTCGAGCCGGCGCGAGGACGTGGCGCGCGGGCCGATCGTCGGCCGGAACTCCAGTGCACCCATGCCGCGGTCTCCGGTGTAGCACAGCCGCTCGATGGCGTTCATCGAAGCGGGTGGCCGGCCCCGACGCGCCAGCCAGGCGTTGATCAGCGCCTGGCCGAACTTGTCGGGCAGCGAATCGGCCAGCAGCCCGGGCAGACCGTGAAAGGTTTCGCGCGGCAACTCGGGAAAACGAAAGACCCGGTGCGACAGCGGCATGGTCAGCGGCGCGATCTCGATGCCACTGTTGACGAAAGCCGGATCGTATTCAAACTCCGCCACCTCGCCGCCGGATTCCAGCGCCACGGCGCCGATGGTGCGCCCCCACAGCCGGACTTCGGCGACATCGCTCACGGGTCGTCACCCCAGGTCCAGCCGTCGTCGCTGGTCGACTGGCCGCGTTTCGACACGCGCTGCGGGCGTCGCCCCTGGTGACGAAGCTGGTCGATCGGACGCGGTCCGGCCGCGGGCAGCAGCTCGTCGAGCACCGACAGCAGCCCCAGCTCGCGGAAGATGCGCACCAGGCTGGTCAACTGCGCCGATTTGCCGGCCTCGATGCGCTCAACCGTCCGCTTGCCGACACCGGCGCGCTCGGCGAGATCGGCCTGGGTCAGGCGAGCGTCAATCCGCCGCTGGGCCAGGCGCTGCCCCAGCTCGGCAAGCACGGCATCATCGGTGGCAAGGTCGGAAAGGTTCATGACTCATCATATCTGACGACTTGGAGGTTAATTATGCCATTATTCGTCAGTTAACGCGAGTTAAGTGCAATGAGTTACTCGTTGAGTGACGGCGGTGATGCCCGGCGATGATGCCTGTCCCGAAATTTGGCCTCGGTGATCAGGATTCGTTGTTCAGCGACCGGTTCGAGCAAAACTGAGGAGGTGCTGCTACGCTTTGGTCTTGCCGACCTGCGCTGAGATCGCCATGAACTGGATGCCCGCCGACCCCACTCAACCGATCAACGGCGCTGGAGGGCATCACGGACCGGACTTCGATCGCGTGGCGGGCTATTGCGCGGCCTGCGCGGTGTCGGGGAAATCGCTGGATGCCACGCTGGAAGCTTTCGAGCAGCGCCTGGATGTGTTCATGCCGCCGGAGGCCCGGGACGATGACCCGGACCTGCGGCGGCGCCTGCTGCGCATCATGGTGCGTACGCTGTGGAACATCCTGCCCAACCCGGAGCACGCATTTGACCTGCCGGACGTGCCGAGGCCGGGGCGCAACGCGCCCTGCCACTGCGGTTCGGGGCGCAAGTTCAAGGCCTGCTGCCAGCCGCTGGAGGACAAACTGCCGCCGCCGGTGGAGCACATCAACCTGCTGCCGGTCGTGCTCGAGGAACTGCCGCGCGAGCGCTGGCCGGAACTGGCCGGCAGCCGGGTGTGCCGGAATCGCCTGGGCGATGCTGTCCGGCAGTGGGCCGAGGAGGAGCGCTGGCCGGACGTAGCCGCTCTGCTCAGGCCCTGGTTTGCCGACGACCAGGCCCTGGTGATGGCCAACCAGTGGCTGCTGGACCGGTTGTCGGATGCGCTGGAAGAGATCGGCAACGCCGAGGAACAGGCCGGCCTGCTGGCGCGGGCGGCCGCGCGCGGCGACCGGCCGCTGCGCAGCGCCATGCTGCAGCGCCAGGCCGGCAGCGTGGCCGATCAGGACCGCTTCGAAGAAGCCTGGGCCCTGTTCGAGCAGGCCCGCAAACTGGATCCGCGCTCGCCCAACCTGTCGCACCTGGAGGTGGTGTTGCTGATCGCCGAGGGCCGCGAGGACGAAGCCCGCGAACGGGCGCGATTCTGGGCCGGTCGGCTGGAGCGGCGGCGCAAGCCCGACCTGGCCGACCTGATCGAGCTGCTGCGCGATGTCGCCCGGCGCGGCCGCCAGGCGCTGTTTGACGCCGAGCTGGGGTTTGCCGCCGATGACCGCCGCCTGCGCGCAGCACTCGAGACCCTGCCGCCGGTCATCTGCCGCTACCGGCTGGAGCTGGTCGACGGCAACAGCGGGCTGCTGGCGCCGGACGCAACCCTGGCCCAGGCCCTGGACGCCTGGTGGCAAGTGGCCGATCCGGAATCGCCCGAACCGGTCAACCAGCTCGATGACCTGCTCGACCTGCTCGAGCAGACCCCGGCGCTGTGGGACAGTTTCGAGGTGCTCGATGCGTTGCTCGATGTCGCCGAAGACCTGGCGCCGGTCGATGAGACCGACTTGCCCGCCACCCGCCTGGGCGAGCGTGCCTGGACGGTGCTGGAGCGGGTTCTGGCCGAACGCCGGGCCGGTGACGTGCTGCTGGAATGGGGGTTTGCCGACAACCGTCCGGCGCTGAGCGCGCTGGTCAAGGGTCTGCTGCCGCTGCTGGAGCTCGAGCCGGTCCCGGAGCTGCTGGTCGAGCGCCTGGAGTGCCTGCTGCGGCTCAACCCCGACGACAACCAGGGCCTGCGCAGCCTGCTGTGCCGGGTGCTGATGGAATCAGGACGCTTCGACCAGGCCCGGGCGCTGTGCGAGCGCTACCCGGAAGACTTTGCCGAGATGCGCTACAACCACGCGCTGGTCCTGTTCGCCCTGGGTCTCGAGGACGATGCCGCCGCGGTCCTGCGGGCGGCGTTTGCGCAGTACCCGAAAGTGTTCGACTACCTGGACCGCCCCCGGGTGGTCACGCCGGAGTTTCGCCCCGGCGGCATTTCCGTGGGCGGCGATGACGAAGCCTGGCTCTACCGCAACGAGTACCGCGACCTGTGGCAGTCGCTGGGTGCCCTTCCGTGGGCGCGCACGCTGCTTGGCTGAGGGTCAGCCCTTGTCGCTCGGTGCTCGAAAGCGGCGGATGCTCGCTTTCCCCTGGTCCTCGATTTGAAGCAAGCGCGCGTACGATCAGTGCCGGTGGGGAGACTGGACGCTTGTAACGTTCGCGCTGTAACCCCGATTCACAGCTCGTCGAGCTGGTCGACCAGGGTCCGCGCCCAGCGCCGGACGATGCGTTCGCCTTCGCGGGTGTTGCTGAAGCGGTCGGCGAATTCCAGTGGCTGGATGGCGCGGGCGACTTCGCGGTCGGTGATGCGGGCGACGATGGCGCCGCTTTCGGCATCTTTCAGTTCGCCGACCAGGGTCATGCGGCCGAACTCGGACACGTAGGTGCGGACCCGGCCGACGGCGCGGCGGTCGTCGGGGGCGTTGATGACCAGGTCGATGATTTTCGGCTCGAAGATCAGGCCGGCGGTGGCAGCGCTTTCCACCACCTCGAAGCGCCCGGCCCGTTCCAGCTCGCGGCGGAAAGTGCGGTCGAACATCTCGGCGGCGTCGGCGCGGATTTCCTCTCTCTCGCGCTCGCCCAGGCGCAGCCGGCTGCCGGTGCGGCGCGGGTCCCAGTGCGGGTCGAAGGCCACTTCCACCGGCGCCACGGCCAGGCTGTCATAGGCAGCGAAATCGGTCCCGGGCCGAACCCAGACCTCGTCCAGTCCGCGCACCTGGCGCAGTTCCAGGCCGTCGTGGGAATAATCGGATTGCGGCGCCGTGGCGCAGGCGGCAAGGGTCAGCACTAGCAGCGACGGGATTGTCAGGCGAAGAAAAGCAGTCATGGGGCCACCGCATTTGGTCAATACCCGCATCAGTATAGGAGATATTGGGACCGAATCGGCGTTCACGTTGACTGGTCGACGGTATATGGGGTTGTGTTGGCGCCGGTCTTGACCTACTCTTTCGGCATGCCATTTTTAATGCCGTGCGGCAAAGGGATCAGTTTATGAATGTATTGGCCAGGTCTGCTTTCGTATCGTTGCTTGTCGGGTTGTCTTCGTTCTCCCATGCGAATCTGATCAACGGGGATTTCGAGGATGGTCTTGCCGGATGGACCACCCAAGTCTTTGGCAGCGCCAATCCCATTGAAAGAGCCGAAGGGGAAACAACCGCGCAGGGTGGCGGAACGATTCCTGCATCTCCAACCGACGATCATTACGTGTTTACCTCGCAGTCCGGTCCTGCGGCCAGCTATCTCACCCAGTCGTTCACAGTGTCCGAAGGACTGAACAAGGTCTTTTTTGATCTGTTTGTAAGGAACCAGGCATCGGATTTCATCATCGCCGATACGCTGGACTGGGACGATGATCCGAATCAGCGTGCGCGTGTGGATATTCTGGTCGGCGGGGCGCCGATCGATACCCTCGAGGAGGCCGATATCATCGTCAATGCATTCGAAACCCAGCCTGGCGATCCTTTGGTTCAGGATTGGCGGACTTTCGAGGTTGATGTGAGCGATGCCCTGGCACCGTATGTCGGTCAGGAAGTGGTATTCCGGTTTGCCCAGGTGGACAACCAGAACTTCTTCAACTTCGCGATCGACAACGTCAATGTCGGCGAGACTCAGGTTCCCGGTGATCCCGAGCCGGCAGACGCCTTGCCGGTCAATTCGTTGACTTCGCCGGGCATGGTGCTGTTGATTGGGTTGTTCGCGATCCTGGGCCTGCTGGCCGTCCAGACCCGCCGGCTCGGCTGATTTCTCGCCACGATTGCGGCTGCAACGCGTTACTTTCGGGTGAAGCGTTGCAGCAAATCCTGGTAGGCGTCGATGCGGCGGTCTCGCAAAAACGGCCAGATCCGGCGCACC
>REEW01000027.1 GCA_007694885.1 Wenzhouxiangella sp.
CCCTTCCGTCGAAGTGCTTCTCACTGAACGCGCAGTTTTCGTCAATACTCCCTGATCCCTGGCAGCTAGCGCCGGCCCCTTGAATCGACAGTCGCGGCTTTTACCGACCACCTGGCCGAGGCCGGCAAGCGGCTGCCTGCCCATGTGCGTCAGGCATTCGACGGCTACCTGCAATGCGGTCGGCTGGAGCACGGCTTCCTGCGTCTTTACGCGCGACGGCTCCACTCCAGTGCTTCTTGCCCTGCGGGCAAACCGCCCTTGCGTTCTCGCCAGCACACGCGACGGCTTCAGTCGAGCGCTTTTTCGGCTGCGCCGAAACCGCACTCGCCTTGTCGCGATTTTCAGCGCGTTCACGTTGTTCATTGGGTATGGATTCATTTCTTCATGAGGTCAACATGTACACATCTATTCAGAAAGGTATCCCAGGTGGCGTTCTTTGCCTCGCCGTGCTGATTTCGACCGGCCCTGCTTTTGCCGAGGAAACGGCAGTACTGTCCGGCACCATCACCGCCTCCGGTTCGGGTGAACCACTGGATGGCATGACCGTGGTCGTCAGCAACGCCGCTCGTCAACCACCCTTCCCCTCCGCAGCGACAGCCACGACCGATGCCGCTGGCGAATGGAACGCTGAAGTTGAGTTTGGGTCTGCCTCTGAATTGGTCGTCGTCGTCGAAGCTGCCGGGCCGGACCACGCCCCGGCACGTCACGGCAGCACCTCGATGCATGGCTGCTACTTCAACTGTGGCGGGCTCGGTGGCGAATTCACAATTTCTCCCGGCGACGAGGTTTCCGGGCTGGATATCAGTCTTGAACCTGGTGGCCGATTGAGCGGCTCGGTCACGCGTGCCAGCGATGGCGCGCCCCTTGAATCGGCGCGTGTACAGCCCTACACGCAGACTCGCCGCCGCTATAGCGCGGAATTCCATGGGATAAGCGACGAGACGGGTGCCTATGAGACGAACCTGGCTCTGCCGCCGGGTGAGTACCACCTGACAGCCATACCCGCCTCCGGCGACAATTATGTTATCCAGGCCTGGCAAGGTTATTCCTGTCAGTTCGCCAGGTGTCCGATTCTCGACACCGACACCATCGAGATCGAGGCCGGATCGGTCACCGAAGAAGTCGATTTTGCCCTGGCAGCTGGCGCCAGACTGGCCGGCTCGCTGCTGCCTGACAATATCCAGCGTGTCGTTCGTCTTTATGACGGCAGCGGCTTGACGCTCGACCAGGGTATTTTCTATGAATGGGAACTGCCTGCCGATCAGTGGGAGTTCACCGGCCTGGCCGGCGGGAGCTATTATCTCGAGCTGAGTCCCCTGCCTACGCTGGGACCGTGGCTCAGGATTCTGCACAACGGGCTGTTGTGTCCATTCTCCGGCTGCAACCGGGCTACCGGCGATCCGCTGGTCATTGCCGCCGATGCCTCGGTGAGTCTCCCGGCGATCGAGCTTCAGTCCGGCGGACAGATCGAGGGCGAGCTTATCGACGCGACCACGGGCGAGCCGCCCGCGTATGCCGAAAACCACCTCCTTCGAACCTACGAGATCGTGTCCGAGGACGGCACGGTGGTCGGTGGCGGCAGCATTTTCGTCAACGACGAAGACGAGGTCCGACTATCGCCCTCTGCCGCCCTGCCGGTCGGGGAATACTACGTCCGCACTTTCGGTGCCTGGGGAAGTGAAGGTATCGGATTCCGGGCACTTACCGGAGACACCTCCCGCGGGTATCTGCCGGGCTACGTCGACGGCATGTATCCCGACATCGTCTGTGCCGGTGTCAAATGCGACCTCGACGCCGCCGAAAAGGTCTCGGTGACCGATGGCGAGATCACCAGCATCACCATCGAACTGTCGACCGGCAGCAACATCGCGGGCAGCGTTGTCGATGACGAAACCGGTGAGCCCATCACGGGAGCCATGGCGCGCGTGCTCGCGGACGACGGCGAAATTCTTGCCAGCGTTCTGACCGACGAGGACGGCCAATTCTGGCTGGGTGCCTTCCCCGACGGCGATTACTACCTGAGGACCACCATGTCCGGCAGCTACGGATTGGGTCACTTCGGTATTCAGCATCGCTATTTCGATCGTCTTTACGGCAGCGATTCGTCTTGCTCGGAAAGACTGTGCGATCCTGCCGACGGCACCGCGATTACCCTGGAGGGCAGCGATGCCGGGCCCTTCGAGTTGCGCGTCGAACCCGGCCCGGTCATCAGCGGCCGCATCACCGCGCAACCGGGCGGCCTGCTGCTCAGCAATGGCTGGGTCGAGGTTTACGACAGCGACGGCAACTTCGTCGGCAGTTACCGGGTCAATCCAACCACCGGGCAATATCAAACCACGGCCCTGGCACCAGGCGACTACACCCTGGTCCCGATCGTCTCGCCCGCGTATTCGGCCGTGACGACTGGCGACACCACGCCCAGGGGTGTGGCAACTCCGCGCAGATCGGCAGGCTTCATCGTCTCTATCGACACTGAGGATGTCAGCACCGATCTGCCGGTCATTGATTCGGCTACGGAGCTGATCTTCGAAGACCGTTTCCAGGGATTTGATTGACCTGAGTCGTAAGCGCCTACGAACCCACTCCCCTGTACGCGACCGGCGATCTGGAAGAACTGGCCGGGCTTTGGCTGGCGCGTGATCCAGGCCCGCTGCAAGCCACAGGCGGTACTGGCCGAGCAGGGGCGGTGCCTTCAGCGCTGAAAACCCTCGCCGACTGTCGCTGGAGCCGGCTTGCCATTTTATGCCGGCAAGATGGCCGGTATACTGGAATCTGTTTCTTTCAATCCAAAAAAGCCGCCATGACCGAACCGCAGCTTTCCGTCCGCAGCGCCAAGGCGCGCGAATTGGCCTATCGCCTGGCCAGTCGCGAACGCCGAACCATCGCCGCCATCGTCGAGCGAGCGCTGGAAGAGTACGAGCAACGCCACAGCGAGCAAACCCCGCCGGGTGAGTTCTACCGCGACCTCCAGGCCAGTTGCAGCAGCGATGTCGATCTGGACGCTGTGCTCGAAGACCATCGGGCACCCCACCACGGCATCAAGCTGTGATTTTCCTCGACACCAACGTCATCTCCGAAACTCTCAAGCCCAGGCCATCACTGCGCGTCACCGAGTGGTTGACCGCCCATGATGCGATGATCAGCCTGCCTAGTATCACGCTCGCCGAACTGGCTTACGGCATCGAACGAATCCGACCCGACGAGCGCGCGGCGCGGCTTGAGAAAGGACTCTCTGCCTGGCGAGCGCGGTTTCGCGACCGGATTCAGTCGTTCACCGAAACCGATGCGCTGGCTTACGGTCAGCTGATGGGCAGCGCCACTCGTAATGGA
Source organism: Wenzhouxiangella sp. (assembly GCA_007694885.1). Classification (GTDB taxonomy): domain Bacteria; phylum Pseudomonadota; class Gammaproteobacteria; order Xanthomonadales; family Wenzhouxiangellaceae; genus Wenzhouxiangella. Next base: position 3,331 of record REEW01000027.1, read on the forward strand.
CACGCGCTGTCCATACCGGACGGGTTGATCGCCGCGATGTCGCTCACGCGTGGGTGGGCTTTGGCCACCAGAAACCTCAGGGATTTCGAGCCCACGGGAATCGAATTGATTGATCCCTGGCGCTGAGTCAGTTCAAGCCACCTGCCAGGGCAATTCCTCCCCATTGGCGTGGCGGAAACTGCCGGTGTTGTCCAGGTTCAGTTCTTCGATGCGCTGGAGCAGGTTGGCGGCAGCCTCGTCGGGGTCGTTGTGGCCGCTGTAGTTGGTCATGCCGGTGCGCAGGTAACCGGGATGGAGCAGGCCTACGGTGTCCCCGTAGCCCTTGAGTTCATGGGCCAGCGACACCCCGGCGCCAGCGCGTTGACCTCATGCTGCAGGCGAAAATTGTCCAGCGTCGGCCCGCGCGGCTGGATTCGACTGGTGGGCGAGGATCCATCGCAAGACGCCGCATCCCGGCTCAACTGGCAGGGGGCGCTGCAAACGGCCGAAGCCACCGGACCTTAGTGGCGTCTGCCCTCGATCCGGGAGTTGCAAGGCATCGTCAAACTGTGTACCGTCTTTCCCGCGATCAACCGGGTGGCCTTCCCTTGGCAGGATGTCATGAACCTCCGATACGACGACGAAGCCCTTGCCATGCTCACGGCCGCCCTGGCCGCCGAGCTCAAGGTGCAGGGCCGCAGGCTGGTCACGGCCGAATCCTGCACCGGCGGCTGGATCGCCAAGCTGTGCACCGACCTGTCGGGCAGTTCGGCCTGGTTCGAGCGCGGGCTGGTGAGCTATTCCAACGAGGCCAAGCGCGAACTGCTGGGCGTGCCGGCCTCGCGCCTGTACCGCTTCGGTGCGGTCAGCGAAGAAGTCGCCGCCGACATGGCCCGTGGCGCGTTGGCCAACAGCCGGGCCGACTTTGCGATCGCGGTGACCGGCATCGCCGGCCCGGATGGCGGCAGTCCGGACAAGCCGGTCGGCACGGTGTGCTTCGGCTGGGCCTTGCCTGACGACATCGTCGAAACCGAACGCCGCCGCTTCGACGGCGATCGCGACGCGGTTCGCCGGGCGAGCATTTTGACCGCAATCGGTGGCCTGCTGGACCGAATGAGCCGGCAGAGCTGAGGCGTCTCCGTTGGGCACCGTAGGTCGGCCCTACGTGGCCGACGAACGATGCTCGAGGCAACCATGGAGATCCCGATTGGCTGGAATATTGGCCGTCGGCCACGTAGGGCCGACCTACGGTGCCCATTTGAACCATGACCGAAAAAAGCGAAATCCGCCGATTGTTCTTCGCCTGCTGGCCCGACGATGAGGTGCGGCGGGAGATTGTTGCGCGGCGGCGCCTGATCGAGGGCTTGTCGCCGCGCCGGGTGCCGGATCACAACCTGCACCTGACCTTGCTGTTTCTGGGCGATCAACCGGCCGATCGGCTCGCCGATATCGCAGCGGCCGCCGGGCAGATCACGGCGCCGGGGTGTCGGCTGATCCTGGATTGTTTCGGCTGGTTTCCCGGCGCCCGGGTGGCCTGGCTGGGCGGTGAAACGCCCGGCGTACTCGCCGGACTGGTCGATGAGCTCAAGCGGGTCAACCGCGCCCTGGGGCTGGCGTTCGACGACCGCCCGTTTCGCCCGCACGTGACCTTGTTCCGCAAGATTGCCCGTCGCCCCGACTTTCCCGAGCCGCCGCCGCTGAACTGGACAGTGAGCGAATTTTCCCTGGTCGAGTCGATCCCGTCGCGGCCTTATCAGGTTTTGAGAACCTGGCCGCTTACCCTGTGAAACATGGAGCCGCGGCCTGGACTGGCGCGGCCTGAAGAAATCGGCGCGATTTGCCGTAGGAAATCGCCGCGATCGTCCCCGATAGTCCGGGAACCGACAGGCCCTGTGAGATAATCGCGCACATCGTAGCGACACCGACTTGAATCAAGAGGACTGAATACAGTGGACGACAATCGCAAACGGGCGCTGGCCGCCGCATTGGGTCAGATCGAAAAGCAATACGGCAAGGGCGCAATCATGCGCATGGGCGACGACGC
>REEW01000114.1 GCA_007694885.1 Wenzhouxiangella sp.
GCTGGTCGGCGCCTGCAACTCCAGACCCAGATCGACCTGGCCGCCGGTCATGGCCAGATACACCTCGGCCAGCAGCTCGGCATCGAGCAGCGCGCCGTGCAAATCGCGGCCGGAATTGTCAACCTCGTAGCGCTTGCACAGCGCGTCCAGGCTGACGCGCTGGCCGGGATGCAGCTCACGGGCAAGCACCACCGTATCGACAACCGAGGCCACATCGGCAATCCGGACAGGTTCCGGGCGCTGCAGACGGGTCAGTTCCGCATCCAGAAAACCGACGTCGAAGGGTGCGTTGTGAATGATCAACTCGCTGTCGCGAAGAAAGTCGACCAACTCATCGACGATATCGCCGAAGCGCGGCTTGTCGGCCAGGAACTCATCGGTGATGCCGTGGACCTGCAAGGCCCCCGATTCCACCTCGCGATCCGGGTTGAGGTAGACGTGATAGTGTCGATCGGTGATCCGGCGGTCGTTGATCTCCAGACAACCGATCTCGATGATCCGGTGCCCGTCGGCGTGTTCCAGGCCGGTCGTTTCGGTGTCCAGAACGATTTGGCGCATGCGATCGAAACCCTCTCCAGGTCAGATTCTTGAGGAACGGCCGGCCACAGAGTGCGCGGCCGCGCTGGCGAGCTGGTCGGCGCGCTCGTTCTCGGGGTGGCCGCTATGGCCCTTGACCCATTCCCAGCGCACCTTGTGGCGGCCGACCGCCGCATCCAGGCGATGCCAGAGATCGGCATTCTTGACCGGCTTCCTGGCCGCGGTCTTCCAGCCGTTTCGCTTCCAGTTGCCCATCCACTCGGTGATGCCCTTGCGAACGTATTGCGAATCGGTCGTCAGAATCACCTCACACGGGCGTTTCAGGGTTTCCAGAGAGGCGATCGCGGCCATCAGCTCCATGCGGTTATTGGTGGTCTCCGGCTCCCCGCCCGACAGTTCCTTTTCCGTGCCGTTCCAGCGCATGAGAACACCCCAGCCCCCCGGCCCCGGGTTGCCCAGGCAGGCGCCGTCGGTCCAGACATGGACGCTACTGCTCATGCCGCTCGGCACTGGGATACCGCGCCCGAAGGCGGCGCGATGGCCGGACGGCGAAATCGTATTGGCCGGACCTGGGCCGGTCGGGCCGGCTTGCGCGCCACCAGGACCAGAACCGCATTCAGCCCCGGCACCAGTCCCCGCCAGTGCGCGCGCGGCGGCATGCTCAATTCCAGCCGCAGGCGGGCATGCAAAAGCTGGAAATGCGGCCAGCTGGGCAACCACAGCGCGGACCGGCCCAGCTCGCGCCAGGCACCGGCATGCCAGGGGTTGGCACTGACCGAGACCATCAAGCCGCCCGGCTTGAGAACGCGCAACACTTCCGGCATTGGATCGCCGGCCAACCCCGGCTGCCACAGATGCCGGAGCAGAACAGCAGGCACCGACTCGCTGTCGAGCGGCAACTCGTCCAGACGCGACTGAAAAGGCCAGCAGCAACCGGCCTCGTTGAACAGAATCCGGCAGCGGTCCAGTGCCAGGCTGGGTGAAGGGCTGGTTGCCGGCGCGATTTCCAGCAGCCATTCCGGCTTCAGCCCGTCGAAAGCGGCCGGCACCAGGTGATTTTCGACCGACTGCAGGGCCGCGAACGGGCTTGGGCTCATCGCCGCGCTAGAATGGACATCATGGTGCCCAAGCATACCAGAAGGAGGTTGAAATGCCGCTCCACATCGAGGCCATTCCGGCCCTGGAAACCAACTACATCTGGGCCGTCCACGACGATGAACACTGCCTGATCGTCGATCCGGGCAGCAGTGCCGAAGTGCTGGACTTTCTCCACCAGCGCAAGCTTGCACTTTGCGCATTGCTGCTGACCCACCATCATCACGATCACATCGGCGGCGCGGACGATCTGCTGAGCTCCGGCCCGGTTCCCGTATGGGGTCCGGCGGACCCGCGCATGCCCCAGGTCAACCACCCGGTGCGCGAAGGCGATCGCGTGCCCGTACCCGAGCTCGACCTGGACTTCGGCGTACTCGAAACGCCGGGCCACACATCCAGCCACATTGTCTTCCACGACGAACGCTCCCTGCTGGCCGGCGATACGCTGTTCTCGGTCGGCTGCGGCCGCCTGTTCGAAGGCACGCCTCAGCAGATGCAGGACTCGCTGGACAAGATCGCCCGCCTGGACCCCGACCTGCAGGTTTACTGCGCCCACGAGTACACCGCCGACAACTGCCGGTTCGCCCTGGCCGTGGAGCCGGACAACAACGAATTGCGCCAGCGCGCCCGGGAAGTCGAGCGCCTGCGCGCCGAGGACCGGATCACCCTGCCGACCCGGCTGGGCGAGGAACTGGCCACCAACCCGTTTCTGCGCACCCGCGAACCAGAGGTGATCGCCTCGGCCCGAAGGCGCGATCCCGACTGCGGCGAACAGCCCGCCGACGTCTTCACCGTTCTGCGGCGCTGGAAGGACGGATTCTAGAAATTGTCCACCGGATCACGGCCCGGACCCGACTCTGCCGTATACTTCATCGCTTGATCGCGATAGAAGGATAAGGTCATCGACCTCGAACTGGTCCATCGTCACTGTACGCTGCTGGGTGATGCGACCCGACTGCGCCTGCTGGCCCTGCTCGACCGCGATGAACTGACCGTCGCCGAGCTGGCCGAGGCCACGCGCCTGGCCCAGCCGCGCGTGTCCACCCACCTGGCCCGGCTGCGCGACGCCGGCCTGGTGGTCGACCGGCGCGACGGGGTGTCGGTGTATTACCGCCTGGCAGGCGTCGACGACCAGCCCGAACTGCATCAGCTCTGGGGCCTGTTCCGCGCCCGCCTGGACGACGCCTTGATCATCGAAGACGCCGAACGCCTGCCCGAGGTTCTGCGCAAGCGCTCCAGCGGCAAGAACTGGCCCGACAGCGTCGCCGGCGACATGGAACGCCACTACTCGCCGGGACGAAGCTGGGAAGCGACAACGCGCGCGCTGGTCCAGCTGCTCTCGCCCGGTGCCGTGCTCGACGTTGCCTCCGGCGACGGCGTCATGGGCGAACTGCTCGCGCCGCGCGCGGAAAGCATCGATTGCCTGGACATTTCGGAAAAAGTCGTCGCTGCCGGCCGCGAACGCGTCAGCGGCTTCGAGCATGTCCGTTTCCATCACGGCGACATGCACGCCCTGCCCTTCGCCGACGAAAGCTTCGACACCGTGCTGCTGCTGCATGCGCTGACCTACAGCGACGAGCCGATTCGCGCCGTTGGCGAGGTGGCCCGGGTCCTGCGGCCCCGAGGAAGCGTGGTCTGCGCCACGCTCAATCAGCATCGCTACGCCGAGGCGGTGCGCGCCTACGGACACGTCAACAACGGCTTCCGGCCCCGGCAGCTGGAACGCCTGTTCACGGAAGGCGGGCTGCAGACCCGTTTCTGCGCCGTCACTTCCATCGAACGCCGTTCGCCCCACTTCAAGATCATCACCTTGCTGGCTGACAAATCATGACTCTGAAATGGCACGATCCCGAACGGGTGGCTCAGCTCGACGCGGCCCTGTCCGAACGAATCCTGTTGCTGGACGGCGCCATGGGCACGATGATCCAGGCCGCCGGTCTGGCCGAGGACGATTACCGCGGCCGGCGCTTTGCCGATCACCCGGATGACCTCAAAGGCAACAACGATCTGCTGGTTCTGACCCGGCCGGACCTGATCAGCGAGATCCACCGTGACTTCCTGGCCGTCGGCTGCGATCTGGTCGAGACCAACACCTTCAACGCCAACCGCATCAGCCAGGCCGACTATGCCCTCGAGGACCTGTCCGAAGAAATCAATCGGGTCGCGGCCCGGCTGGCCCGGGAGGCCTGCGCCGGGTTCGAGGAGCAGAACCCGCACAAGCCGCGCTTCGTGGTCGGGATTCTCGGCCCGACCAACCGCACCGCCTCGATCTCGCCCGACGTTTCCAACCCCGGCTACCGCGCGGTCACCTTCGATGACCTGGTTGCGGCCTACCGCGAAGCCACCCGCGGCCTGCTCGACGGAGGGGTCGACCTGATCATGATCGAGACCGTGTTCGACACCCTCAACGCCAAGGCCGCGGTGTTCGCCGTCGGCGACGAGTTCGAGGCCCGCGGCCGGCGCTGGCCGCTGATGATTTCGGGCACCATCACCGACGCCAGCGGCAGAACCCTGTCGGGCCAGACCCCGGAAGCCTTTTACTACTCGGTTGCCCATGCCCGACCCTACTCGGTCGGCTTCAACTGCGCGCTCGGCGCCGACCAGCTCAAGGCCCACGTGCGCGCGCTCAGCCGGGTCGCGACCACCCGCATCAGCGCCCACCCCAATGCCGGCCTGCCCAACGAGTTCGGCGAGTACGACGAAAGCCCCGAGGACATGGCCGCTGTCGTTCGAAGCTATGCCGAAGAAGGCCTGATCAACATCATCGGCGGCTGCTGCGGCACCACGCCCCGGCACCTGGCCGCCATCGGCGAGGTCGTGGCCGAGTTCAGCCCCAGACCGAACCGGGAAGCGGAGGCCGCATGAACGACAAGGACGTAGCCACACCGCGCCCGACTCGCCTGAGCGGCCTGGAGCCGCTGGTGATCACGCCGGAACTGGGGTTCGTCAACATCGGCGAGCGCACCAACGTGACCGGGTCGGCGCGTTTCAAGAAGCTGATCCTGGAAGAGCGCTACGACGAGGCCGTCGAGGTGGCCCTGCAGCAGGTCGAAAACGGCGCCCAGATCATCGACATCAACATGGACGAGGGCCTGCTCGACGCCGAGCAGGCCATGGTCACCTTCCTCAACCTGATCGCCGCCGAGCCCGACATTGCGCGCGTGCCGTTCATGATCGACTCCTCGAAGTTCAGCGTCATCGAGGCCGGCCTGAAATGCCTGCAGGGCAAGGGCGTGGTCAACTCGATCAGCCTGAAAGAAGGGGAGGAATCCTTTCTCGAACAGGCCCGGCGCGTTCGTCGCTACGGTGCCGCTGTTGTCGTCATGGCCTTCGACGAACAAGGCCAGGCCGACGATGCCGGGCGCATGGTCGAATGCCTGTCACGAGCCTACCGCCTGCTGACCGAACAGGCCGATTTTCCGCCCGAAGACATCATCTTCGACCCCAACATCTTTCCGGTGGCCACCGGCATCGAAGAGCACGACAACTACTCGGTGGAATTCATCACCGCCGCACGCGAACTCAAAAAACGCTTTCCCCACAGCCACGTCTCCGGCGGCGTCTCCAACATGTCGTTTTCCTTCCGCGGCAACGACACGGTGCGCGAGGCCATGCACTCGGTGTTCCTGTACCACGCCACCCGCGCCGGCATGGACCTGGGTATCGTCAACGCCGGCCAGCTGGC
>REEW01000149.1 GCA_007694885.1 Wenzhouxiangella sp.
CGCCAGGCCTTCTTCGGCGAGGAAGTCCAGCGCATCCAGCGCGGTCAGGACGATGTCCGGGTGATGGTGCGCTATCCGCGCGAGCAGCGTTCCTCGGAAGGTTACCTGGAGAGCATGCGCATCCGCACGCCCGACGGCGAAGCGGTGCCCTTCGGCGCCGTGGCCGATGTCAGCGTGGGGTCCAGCCCGTCGATCATCCGCCGCTTCGACCGCGAGCGCTCGATCAGCGTATCGGCCCGGATCGACAAGGACCTGGCCGAACCGGGCCGCATTTCCAGCGACCTGCGCGAGGTCCACCTGCCCGAGATTCTGTCGGGCTACCCGGACGTACGCTACCGCCTGGCCGGGTCGACCCGCAGCCAGCAGGAAGTGCAGCGCGACCTGCTCTGGGGCACGGCGTTTGCCCTGTTCCTGATCTACGCCCTGATCGCGGTGCCGCTGAAGTCCTACCTGCAGCCGCTGCTGATCATGTCGGTGATTCCGTTCGGCATGATCGGGGCGATCTTCGGCCACTGGCTGCTGGGCATGCCGATTTCCATGCTCAGCCTGTTCGGGATCATCGCCCTGGCCGGGGTGGTGGTCAACGACAGCCTGATCCTGGTCGACTTCGTCAACCGCCACCGGCGCGCCGGTGAAACGCGCATCGAGGCCGCCATCAAGGCCACCCGGGCGCGCTTCCGGGCGATCGTGCTGACCTCGATGACCACCTTCCTGGGCCTGGCGCCGATCGTGTTCTTCGAAACCAGCCTCCAGGCCCAGATCGTCATCCCCATGGCCACCTCACTGGCCTTCGGCATCGTGTTCGCGACCGTGATCACGCTGGGACTGATTCCGATCCTGTACCTGATCGGCGACGATTTCGTACGCCTGATGCAGCGCATCCTGGGACGCGAACGCCACGGCATGATCGAGATGGGAGCGGCCGCTTACCCAGAGGCGCGGGTGCGAAACAACCAGTCGCCGATGGGATAGGTGATGTTGAAATTGCGGCTGGCCATCAGCGAGGTATCGTGATGGACATGGTGCAGCCGGCGCAGCCTCGCCAGAAACGGCAGCCTGAGCCAGCGAGAATCTTCGGGCAGGTGGTAGGCCAGGTGCAAAAGCTCGTAGTTCAGGTAATAGCCAAGGCCCGTGGCGACGAACAGCCAGGCGATGTTGGCGCTGAACAGCACCCCTAACAGCAAGGCGACCGGCGTGGCGAACACGCCGAAAAAGAACACCATCAGGATCGGCGGGAACAGCACCGCCTTGGCGTCGCGCCAGTCGTCCAGGGCCATGTGGTCGCGGGTAAAGAAGACATGGTGCTGGCCGGCATGGCGCTTGTAGATCAGGCCCAGGCCGGGCACCAGGCGGTGCATGACGAAGCGATGGCCCAGGTATTCAGCCAGGTTGGCGTAGACAAAGGCGGCCGGCACGGTCAGCCATTCCAGCGGCCGGACGGCGTCGAGCTGCCACAGACACAGGGCGATCCCACCGAGGCTGAACACCAGGACGAAACCCAGGTGCGCGCGACCGGAGTAGCGTGGGCCGACGAATTGTTGCCGGTATTGCTGTCGATAGGTCTGAGTGTTCATCCTGGCGCAGTCTGCTCCGTTTCGTTTCATGGCTGACGTTTCATCCTAAAATACCCGCATGAGCAAAGAAAAGTCGTTGTCCGGTAAAACCGTTTCCCTGGTTCTGGGCTCCGGCGGCGCACGCGGGCTGGCCCACATCGGCGTCATCCGGGTGCTCGAGGAGGCCGGGGTCCGGATCGAGGCCATCGCCGGCAGTTCCATGGGCGCGCTGGTCGGCGGCATCCACGCCGCCGGCAAGCTCCAGGCCTACGAAGACTGGATTTGCGGACTGGAGCAGTCGGACGTGCTGGCGCTGGTCGACTGGACCTTCGCCGGCGGCGGCCTGATCAAGGGCCGCAAGATCATCGGCAAGCTCGAAGAACTGGTGGGCAGCACCAACATCGAAGACCTGGACATCGACTTCACCGCCGTGGCCGTGGACATCGACCACGGGCGTGAAGTGTGGCTGGATCGCGGCTCCCTGTTCGATGCCATTCGCGCCTCGATCGCCATCCCCGGCCTGTTCACCCCGCACCGCTACCGCAACCGCACCCTGGTCGACGGCGGCCTGCTCAACCCGATTCCGGTCGCCCCGACGCTGCGCTGCATGAGCGACCTGACCGTGGTCGTGGACGTCAACGGGCCGCCGTCCAGGCATTTGAAAGCCCTGGTCTCGGGAGACGCGGAAAAAAGCACCGACGAAAGCGAGCCGGGCGTGTGGGACAAGTTCAAGGAGTTCATGGACAGTTTCTCCAGCGATTCGCAACCGCGCGACACCCAGCCGGGATTGCTGGCGGTGATGATGCGTTCGCTTGATACCATGGAGGCGGCCATCACGCGTCAGCACCTGGCGATTTTTCAGCCGGATCTGGTCGTGCGCGTTCCCAAAAACGCGTGCATGGTCCACGAGTTTCACCGGGCGCGAGAGGTGATCGATCTCGGCGCCCGACTGGCCCGCAAGGCCATCGAGGACAACGGCAAAGGATACGAGGATGCATGACGAGGACATCGAAGAAGCCAACCAGGCCCTGTTCGACGAAGCGGCCGACGCCGTGGTCGCGCTGGGCAATGAGCTGGCCGACGCCAATCCGGATGCCGACCCCTGGGCGCTGGCCGACGGCCTGATCGCCGGCGCCGTGCACTACTGGCTGTACGCGCATCAGCCGCAGGACGTGCCCAACGAGGACGACATGATGAGCTCGACCGAGCGCATCGAAGAACTGGCGCGCCAGGTCGTGCAGTCCGCCGAGGAAAGCGAGTACCTGCACTCGCCGCGCGATCACGACGTAGGCAACGCCTGAGAAAGGGCGCTTGTGCGGCCGAGGTCGCACAAGCGGACGATCATCGCTACCGGTTCAGATCAACCCGCCCTCGAAGGCCTTGAGTACCGCGCGGGTGCGGTCGCGCACGCCCATTTTGGACAGAATGTTGGAGACGTGATTCTTGACCGTGCCCTCGGCCACGTTGAGCGCACTGGCGATTTCCTTGTTGGAATAGCCGCCGGCCATCAGGCGCAGGATTTCGGTTTCGCGCTCGGTCAGGGGGTCGGGCTGTTCGAGCGCGGAAAAACCCGTGTTGAGCTGGCCCAGGCCCTTGAGCAGCCTTTGCGTGACCGCCGGCTTGACCAGGGTCTTGCCGGCCGCGACCGAACGCACGGCCTCGAGCAGGTCTTCCAGGGCCACGTCCTTTAACAGGTAGCCGCGCGCCCCGGCCCGGATTCCGGCCAGGACCAGTTCTTCGTCGTCGAAGGTGGTCAGAATGATGGTCGGCGGCAGTGTACCGGCGGCCGAAAGGCTCTGAAGTACATCGAGCCCGTTCTTGCCGGGCATGCGCATGTCCAGCAGCATGACATCCGGCGCCAGTTCGGGGACGGTCGCAATGGCGCCGTCGCCATCGGTGGCCTCGCCGATGACCTCGATGTCATCGGACAATTCCAGCAGGGAGCGCACACCCTGGCGGACCAGGGTCTGGTCATCGACCAGCATGACCCGGATCACGCCATTTTCTCCAGCGGCATCCACGCACGCACGTGGAAGCCGGCCCCGGGCCCGGTCGAGATCTCCAGCCGACCGCCAAGTTCGCGCAGGCGCTCGCGCATGCCGTTGAGCCCGTTGCCAGGCATCAGTTCGGCGGCTCCGCGACCGTCGTCGCGGGCGCGCAGGGCCACGCCGTCGCGGCCGGATTCCAGGGTGATCCACAGATTCGAGGCATGGGCGTGGCGGACCGCGTTGGTGATCACTTCCTGGGCGCAGCGCAGCAGAATCTGGGCGTGGCGCGGATCGGTCTGCGACAGGTGTTCGGGGATCTCCAGGTGAATAGTCAGTTCGGGCACGCCTTCGGCCAGCATTTGCAGGGCCTCGCGGAGATTGACCTGGTCGTCCCGGCGCAAATCGCCGACCACCTCGCGCACGTCGGTCAGCAGCAGGCGGGCCACGGACGAGGCCTGGTCGACGTGTTCCTTGCCCTTGCCGGCGGTCAGGTGGCTGGCCACCTCGAGATTGAGGGTCAGTGCGGTCAGGTGGTGGCCGACCAGGTCGTGGAGATCGCGCGAAATCCGGACCCGCTCGGCAATGCGGGTGTTTTCGGCCAGCAGCGACTGGGTCGCCAGCAATTCGGAGTTGACCCGGCGCAGATCGGACCGGGCCTGGACCTGCTGCAGGGCCAGCAGCGAGGCGATGAACGGAAACAGGGTCAGCCCCAGGTTCATCAGGACGAAAATCAGGGCCAGCAACCACGAGCCCTCGGGCAGGAAAATCACCCAGATGCCGAAAATCAACGCCAGGCTCGCGACCCAGGCCATGCCCAGCAGGGCCGGCAGCATCCAGGGCAACAGGGCCGCGACCACCATGGCCAGCAGGCTGCCGATGCCGGACCGGGTGAAATAGGCGACCGCGAACGCCGCCACCGACATCACTGCCAGCAGGACCACCCGCTTCCAGAACGGCGACCGGGTCTGCAGGCGCACCGCCGGGTGCAGGAAGGCGAGCAAAAACAGCAAGGCGCCGGCCCACCAGCCGGCGATCGCGCCGGGGCGCGGCGGCTCCAGGGCGACCAGCGGCAGGATCAGCAGCGGTATGGCCGCCAGCAGCCAGACCATGAAACCCATGTAGCGCAGCCAGTCCACCGGCTGAAGCTCGCCAAGTCGGGACAGCGACTGAAGAAGTTTGTCGGCCATGGGTCTATTCTACTGCCCTGACCCGCAACACAGCATGGGCCGCAAGTCACTGATGAACGATTCTGCCGAAGCATCCGTCCTGCGCCTGTCCAGTCTGGACAGCGCGATGATCGCCCGCTTCCTCGATGGCCTGGGCATCCGGCTGGAGGAAGTCGCGCCCGGCGCTTCGATCCCCGGCAGTTTCTGGGGCGACGAGGAAGCCGGATTGATCGAAAACCGCCTCTATGCGCGCCCCGACACGCCCATCCATTCCATCCTCCACGAGGCCTGTCACTACCTGTGCATGGACGACGAGCGAAGAGCCGGCCTGCACACCAACGCCGGCGGCGATTACAACGAGGAAAACGCGGTCTGCTACCTGCAGATCCTGCTGGCCGACCGCATTCCCGGCTTCAGCGCCGTGCGCTGCATGGCCGACATGGACGCCTGGGGCTACAGTTTTCGGTTGGGCTCGGCGCGGGCGTGGTTCGAGGGCGATGCGGAGGATGCGCGGGGGTGGTTGGTTCGGAGGGGGGTTTTGTTGTCTGGGGGGAGGCTGGTGACTGGATAGGGAAGGTTTCAGGGTTCAG
>REEW01000152.1 GCA_007694885.1 Wenzhouxiangella sp.
ATTGCGGGGTGGAGCAGTCTGGCAGCTCGTCGGGCTCATAACCCGAAGGTCGCAGGTTCGAATCCTGCCCCCGCTACCAGGTTTTTTGAGAAACTCGGAAAAAGCCCCTGGTTCAAGGGGCTTTTTTCGTATTACGGGCTGACGCCAGAGGCCCGCGCAGGAAATTTTTGAAGGAGTCAGTTACGGCCCATGGCAGCATCGGATCGCTTGCAACGGATGCTCGAACCCCTCATCGAGGATCTTGGCTATGAGCTGGTCGGCGTGGAGTATCTGCCCAACCCGAAAAACCGGGTGGTGCGGGTCTACATCGACAAAGATCCGGACGGTATCGGAGTCGAGGACTGCGAGCAGGTCAGTCGGGAAGTGTCGGCGCTGTTCGACGTCGAAGAGCCGGTGCCGGGGCATTACACCCTGGAAGTCTCGTCCCCGGGCGTCGAGCGGCCCCTGTTTACCGCTGCCCATTTCGATCGTTTCTCCGGCGAGACGGCGGTCGTGGAACTGGCGGTGCCGGTCAACGGCCGGCGCCGGTTCAAGGGCACGATTCTGAAGGCCGATCAACTGACGGTCGTTCTGGGGGTGGACGGCGAAGAGTACGAGCTGGCCATTGCCGATATCGCTCGAGCGCATCTGGCGCCCGATCTGGAAGCACTGTTTGCCGCAAGGCGCGAGGACTAATCAAGCGGACATGTCATGAACAAGGGCAAGGAAATTCTGCAGGTGGTGGACGTGGTCTCCAACGAAAAGGGCCTGTCCAAGGAGATCATCTTCGAGGCAATCGAGGCCGCTTTGGCCTCGGCGGCGAAGCGTCGGCATCCCGAAGACATCGAGGTGCGCGTGGAGATCGATCGTCAGACCGGAGACTACGAAGCTTTCCGGCGCTGGGAAGTGCTTTCGGATGACGAGGAAGAAGCCGAACTGGAGTCTGAAGACCGCCAGATTCGTCTGACCGAGGCGCGCGAGCACGATGCCGAGCTGGAGATCGGTGATCACATCGAAGAACCGATGGAGCCACCCGAGTTCGGGCGCATCGCCGCCCAGGCGGCTAAACAGGTGATCGTCCAGCGGGTTCGCCAGGCCGAAAGAGAGCAGGTTGTCGAGGCGTATTCCGACCGGGTCGGTGAACTGGTCCACGGCCAGATCGAGCGGATGGAGCGCGGCGGCATCGTCCTGGACCTGGGCGAGAACGCCAAGGCCTTCATTCCCTCTCGTCACACCATCCCGGGCGAGACGGCGCGGCCCAAGGATCGGATGCGCGGTTACCTGTACGAAGTCCGCCCCGACCAGCGCGGTCCGCAGCTGTTCGTCAGCCGGACCATGAGCGAGTTTCTGATCGAGCTGTTCAAGCTCGAAGTGCCGGAAATCAACCAGGGTCTGATCGAAATCAAGGGCGCTGCCCGCGACCCGGCCAGGCGGGCCAAGATTGCGGTGCATGCGCTTGATGACCGCACCGATCCGATCGGTGCGTGCGTGGGCATGCGCGGCTCGCGCGTCCAGGCCGTGTCCAACGAGCTGGCCGGCGAGCGCATCGACATCATCCTGTGGAACGACAATCCGGCCCAGTTCGTGATCAATGCGATGGCCCCGGCCGAGGTTCACTCCATCGTCGTCGATGAAGACTCCAGGAGCATGGACATCGCGGTCGAAGAGGAAAACCTGTCCCAGGCCATCGGCCGCGGCGGCCAGAACGTGCGGCTGGCCTCCGAATTGACCGGCTGGCAGCTCAACGTGATGACCGTTGACGAAGCCGAGCAGAAAAGTGAAAGCGAATCGCGCACGGTGCTGGAAATGTTCAAGGGCAAGCTCGATGTCGACGAGGAACTGGCATCGATCCTGGTCGCCGAGGGTTTCACCAACGTCGAAGAAGTCGCCTACGTACCGGAGTCCGAGTTGCTGACGATTGACGAGTTCGACGAAACCATCGTCGCCGAGCTTCGTCAACGCGCCCGGGATGCCCTGCTGACCCAGATGATCGTGTCCGAAGAGCACCTTGATGAGCATCGCCCGGCACAGGATCTGCTCGACCTGGAGGGCATGACCGAAGCGATTGCCTTCCGGCTGGCCGAACAGGGCATTCAGACCCGCGACGATCTGGCCGAGTGTGCCGTCGACGAGCTCGAAGACGTCAAGGGCCTGGAACCGGAACTGGCCGCCGAGTTGATCATGAAGGCGCGCGCACACTGGTTCACCGAAGAATAAGCTGTCACGAAATCGAGGAACACTGAATGTCTCAGGTCACTGTTACGCAACTTGCTGAAGTATTGGGCGTCCCCGTCGATCGCCTGATCACCCAGCTCAACGAAGCCGGGATCCAGGTCGACGATCCGGCCGCGGAGGTGACCAATGAAGACAAGAAAAAGCTGCTGAGCTTTCTGCGTACCTCTCATGGCAAGGTCGAGGCCGATGACGTCGCCGGACCGCGCAAGGTCACGCTCAAGCGCAAGACCGTGAGCGAGCTGAAGGTTCCGACGGCCGGCGCCGGGCGCACCCGCGGCCGGGGCGCGGCGCCTTCGCGAACGGTCAACGTCGAGGTGCGCAAGCGCCGCACCTACGTCAAGCGCGGCGCCATCGCCGAACAGGAATCCGAGGATCCCGAGCGCGAGGCGGCGGCCAAGGCACTGGAAGAAGCCCGTCGCGAGCGTGAGGAAGCCGAGCGGATCGAGCGCGAGGAGGCCGAACGTCGGCAGCGTGAGCAGGAAGAGCAGGCCAAGCACGAGGAAGAGACTCGCAAGCAGCGCGAGGTGGAAGAAGAAGAGCAGCGCATCGCGGCCGAGAAGGAGCGCGCCCTGGCCGAAGCCCAGGCGCGGGTCGAGGCCAAGGTGGCGCGCCAGGCCGCCGAACGCGAGGCTGAGCGCAAACGCCGCGCCGGCAAGGCGCCGGAAGACAGCCGCACCCGCTACGGTCGAGAAGAGTTGCACGTCACACCGAAGTCCAAGCGGCGCAAACCCAAACGCAAGGGACGCGCCGCCTCCAGTGCGGTCGGCACCGAGCACGGTTTCCAGAAACCGGTTGCCCCGGTCAAGCGCGAAGTCGCCATTCCCGAGACCATCACGGTCGGCGATCTCGCCAAGCTCATGGCAGTCAAGTCCGGCGAGGTCATCAAGACCCTGATGGGCATGGGGACCATGGTCACCATCAACCAGACCCTTGATCAGGACACGGCCATCCTGGTGGCCGAGGAGATGGGCCACGAGGCACGCATCGCCGAGGCTCGTGACATCGAGCAGGAACTGGTCTCCCAGGAAGAAGAATCGACCGTTCCCGAAAGCGGCCGCCCGCCGGTCGTGACCGTCATGGGGCACGTGGACCACGGCAAGACCTCACTGCTCGACTACATTCGTCGGGCCAAGGTGGCAGCCGGTGAAGAGGGCGGTATCACCCAGCACATCGGCGCCTATCACGTCAAGACCGACAACGGCGTGGTCACTTTCCTCGATACGCCGGGTCACGCCGCGTTTACCGCGATGCGGGCCCGAGGTGCGCAGGCGACCGACATCGTGGTCCTGGTCGTGGCCGCCGATGACGGGGTCATGCCGCAGACCAAGGAAGCGATTCAGCACGCCCGCGCCGCCGGCGTGCCGCTGATCGTCGCGGTCAACAAGATCGACAAGCCCGAGGCCGATCTTGATCGGGTCAAGTCGGAACTGTCGGCCGAAGAGGTCGTCCCTGAGGAGTGGGGGGGTGAGGCGATTTTCGTGCCCGTTTCAGCCATGACCGGCGAAGGCATCGATGCCCTGCTCGAGGCCATCCTGGTTCAGTCCGAGGTGCTCGAACTCAAGGCCGCCCCCGAGCGACGCTGTCGCGGGGTGGTGGTCGAGTCGGCCCTGGACAAGGGACGCGGTCCCGTGGCGACGATCCTGGTCCAGGACGGTACCCTGCACCGCGGAGACATGATCCTGGCCGGAGAAGAATACGGCCGTGTCCGCGCCATGTTCGACGAAGCCGGTCAGCCGATCGAAGAAGCCGGCCCGTCGATTCCGACAGAAGTTCTGGGCTTGTCGGGCGTACCCAATGCCGGTGACGAAGTGCTTGCCGTAGCCGACGAGCGCAAGGCCCGTGAGGCGGCCGACCAGCGCAAGCAGTCTGCCCGCGAGGGCCGTCTGGCCGAGAAACAGGCCGCCAAGCTGCAAAACCTGTTCGACCAGATGGGCGAGGGCGGCAGCGGCGAGGTCCAGAACGTCAACCTGGTCATCAAGGCCGATGTTCAGGGCTCCACCGAGGCCCTGCGCGATGCCTTGACTCGACTGTCCACCGACGAGATCAAGGTCAACGTGGTGTCTTCCGGGGTCGGCGGGATCACCGAGTCCGATGCCAGCCTGGCCCAGGCGTCCAGCGCCGTGATCATCGGCTTCAACGTTCGCGCCGATGCATCGGCGCGGAAGATCATCCAGGAAGCCGACCTCGATCTGAACTACTACAGCGTCATTTATGACGCCATCGACGATGTCAAGAAGGCGATCACCGGCCTGCTCGGTACCGAAACCAAGGAGAACATCCTCGGCCTGGCCGAAGTCAAGGACGTTTTCCGCTCGTCCAAGCTCGGCGCCATTGCCGGCTGTCTGGTGGTCGAAGGAGTGGTCAAACGGGCCAACCCGATTCGCGTGCTGCGCGACAACGTGGTGGTGTTCGAAGGCGAGCTGGAATCCCTGCGCCGCTTCAAGGACGACGTGTCCGAAGTGCAGGCCGGGACCGAGTGCGGGATCGGCGTCAAGCAGTACAACGACGTCAAGGTCGGCGACCAGATCGAGTGCTTCGAGCGGGTCGAAATCCAGCGGACGCTCGAGTAATGGCTGGGCCGCGCTCGGAACGAGTCGCCGGTCTGCTCCGGCGTGAACTGGCCGACATCCTGCATCGATCGTTCGAGTACGAACTGCCAACGGGACTGATCAGCCTGACCGACGTGGAAGTCGCGCGCGATCTCTCGCACGCAAAGGTCTACGTTTCTGTGCTGGAAATCGAGCAGGCTCCGGAGATCATCCGTTTCCTCAACGAGCACGCCGGCAAGGTCCGCCATGAACTGGGTGGACGAATCCGGTTGCGCCTGACGCCTTCGCTGAAGTTCATCCACGACACCTCCTCGGAGTCCGGCCAGCGCATCGAGCAGCTACTGGCAGCCGCGCGCAAGCCGCGGGGCTGAAGTTTCAAGGATCATTGGTAGGTCGGGGTTACACCCCCGACGGGCAGACCCGGAATCCGCCCTTATCCTCGAGCTTACACCCCAGACGGGCAGACTGATTGGGAATGTATCGGTAATGTCTGAATCCGGAATCCTGTTGCTGGACAA
>REEW01000154.1 GCA_007694885.1 Wenzhouxiangella sp.
CCGGCCGGGAAGGTGGCTTTCAGCACGTCGATGGCGCTCATGCCCGGCTGGATGCGACCATGCACTTCGGACACCAGGTGCATGACGTGCGAGTAGCGCTCGATGACCATGTGGTCGGTGACCTCGACGCTGCCGACCTCGGCAATGCGGCCGATGTCGTTTCTTCCTAAGTCAATCAGCATCAGGTGCTCGGCCAGTTCCTTGGGGTCGGCCTTGAGCTCCTCTTCCAGATCACGGTCCTGGTCGGCATCGTGCCCGCGCGGACGGGTGCCGGCAATGGGGCGCACGGTGGCCTCCCCGCCCTGCACCCGAACCAGCACTTCCGGCGAAGCACCGACGACCTGGAACTCGCCGAAATCGAGAAAGTACATGTAGGGCGATGGATTCAGGCTTCGGAGCGCGCGGTAGACATCCAGCGGGCGGGCCGCCAGCTCCACGCTCATGCGCTGCGACAGCACCACCTGCATGGCGTCGCCGGCCAGGATGTAGTCCTTGATCCGGCCCACGGCGGCCTTGAAGTCGACCTCGCTGAAGCCGAAGTGGTAGTCGGCCTCCGAGGGCACCGGCATGGGCAGCGCCGGCGGGTAACCGGGTGAACCGCAGCGCAGGCGGTGGGCCAGCTGGTCGAGGCGGCGCTGGGCGCGCGCGTAAGACTCGGGCTCGCCCGGGTCGGCGTTGACCACCAGGCTCAGGCGCTGGGCGAGGTTGTCGAACACGGCCAGTTCCTCGGCTTCCAGCAGGAGGATTTCGGGTACGCCCAGCTCGTCGGGCTTGGCCGAGAAATCCAGTTTCGGCTCCATCAGGGCCACGGTCTCGTAGCCGAAGTAGCCGACCAGGCCACCGCTGAAGCCGGCCAGATCGTCCAGGCGCGGGCTCCGGATGGCGGCGACGACTTCGCCGATGGCATCCAGCGGATTGACGCCCTCGCGGCGCTCGACGACCCGGCCGAAATCCAGCCGCTCGAAACAATGACTGCTGGCCCGCCAGGCGCGCCGGCACGGCAGGCCGATGATGGAATAGCGGCCCCAGCTCTCTCCTCCCTGCACCGACTCCAGCAAGAACGCGTTCGGACCATCGACGAGCTTCAGATAGACCGACAGCGGGGTATCCAGGTCGGCCGCGACGCTGCGCCAGACCGGGATCCGGTTGTAGCCCTCGCCGGCCAGTTGTTCGAAGCGTTGCGCGTCCATGATGTCGGGGTGAGATCCGGTTCCTTGAAAAAAGCGCCCCAATTGTACGGGCGCGCCGTCGGCGTCAGGAGCTTATCGCGCGCCGCGCAGGGCCCGAATCACCCCGGCGTAGTCATCTGCGCCAAATATCGCCGACCCGGCGACCAGGGTGTCGGCACCGGCGGCGATGATCTCGGCGGCGTTGTCGGGCTTGACCCCGCCATCGATTTCCAGGCGGATGTCGAGCCCGGACTCGTCGATGATGCGGCGGGCGCGTTTGAGCTTGGCCAGGGCCGAGGGAATGAATTTCTGGCCGCCGAATCCGGGGTTGACCGACATCAGCAAGACCAGGTCGATCTTGTCGATCACCCAGTCCAGCACGTCCAGCGGCGTGGCCGGATTGAACACGATACCGGCCTGGCAGCCGCATTCCCGGATCAAACCCAGGGAGCGGTCGAGGTGGCGGGTGGTTTCGGGGTGGATGCTGATGAGGCTGGCTCCGGCCTTGGCAAAATCGGGAATGATTCGATCAACCGGCTCGATCATCAGATGAACATCGATCGGCGCGGTGATGCCGAAATCACGCAGCGCCTTGCACACCAGCGGCCCGATGGTCAGGTTGGGCACGTAGTGATTGTCCATGACGTCGAAATGGACCCAGTCGGCGCCGGCGTCCAGCACCGCCCGGGTTTCCTGGCCCAGGCAGGCGAAGTCGGCGGAAAGAATCGAGGGTGCGATGACCAGCGGCTGCTTCATGGCGCGGCGGGACGTATACTTCGGGTCTGACCGAATTGTACGCCAGCCGTGAGCGATTACCCTACCCCGCCGCTCGAGCTTGTCCACCAGGGCAAGGTGCGCGACATCTACGCCGTCGATCCAGAGCGCCTTTTGATCGTGGCCTCGGACCGGCTGTCGGCGTTCGACGTCGTTCTGCCCGACCCGATTCCGGGCAAGGGCGAGATCCTGACCCGGATTTCCGGTTTCTGGTTCGGCCAGTTCGACGACCTGGTCCGCAATCACCTGCTCGAGGGTGACCTGGCCGAGATCGTCGGCTCGGCCGATCTGGCCGCGCAGCTCGCGCCGCGCAGCATGCTGGTCAGACGGCTGCGGCCGCTGCCGATCGAGGCGATCGTGCGCGGCTACCTGGCCGGGTCGGGCTGGAAGGACTACCAGGCTCACCGCGCCATCTCCGGCGTGGTCCTGCCCGATGGCCTGCAGCAGGCCGACAGCCTGCCCGACCCGATCTTCACGCCCTCGACCAAGGCCGGCAGCGGGCAGCACGACGAAAACATCGACTTTGCCGCCATGCAAAAGCTCATCGGCGCCGAACAGGCCTTGCGGGTTCGCGATATTTCTCTTTCCATCTATCGCCGGGCCGCGGCGTATGCGCGCAACCGCGGCATCATCATCGCCGACACCAAGTTCGAGTTCGGCACCGACGCCGAGGGCCACCTGTTCCTGATCGACGAGGTCCTCACTCCCGACAGCTCGCGCTTCTGGCCGGTCGACGAATGGCGCCTGGGCAGCAGTCCGCCGAGCTTCGACAAGCAGTTCGTGCGCGACTACCTGGAAACCCTGGACTGGGACAAGACCGCACCGGGTCCGCGCCTGCCGCAAGAGATCATTGAACAGACCCGGGCCCGCTACAACGAAGCCGGACGCCGTCTGATCCGGCCCGAGCGGCTAGAATAGGCCGGATCGGTCACTGACATTGCCACCCAACACCGCCATGAATACCTCGTCGACGCAATCAACGTCCGGACAGACTCCGGCCAACACCGAGCGGGTCTACCGGGTCCGGCGCAGCGACCTCCCGCTGAGCTGCCCGACTCCGGACATGGCCTTGTGGAACTCCCATCCGAGGGTGTACCTGCCGATCGAGAAAACGGGCCGGGCGAAGTGCCCTTACTGCGGCGCCGACTACATCCTTGAAGACCACTAGTGGGCCGCGTTAGCGTCCGCTGATCCCGGTCCCTGCAGGCGAGTGCCCTACGGCGTGTCGACCATGCCCTTGCCCACGGCCACCATCGATGGCGGTCATGCGCTGGGCCGTTTCAGCGCCGTCGTCCTGTTTCTGACCCTGGCCCTGGGCCTGGTCCTGCCGAAAATCGCCGGGGCCGGTTTTTTGCTGCTGGCGCTGGTCGCCATGGTCTGGCTGACCTGGAACCGGGCCTGGCACCTGCAAGGCCTGCACGCCAGCGAGCGGCTGCTGGTTCTGGCCGCGCTGCTGTTCGTCGGGGTCTGGCTGCTGGCCTGGGTCTGGCACGGGCTGGATGCCGACGGTCGGCAGGGCCTGGGAAGGATTCTGCGCCTGCTGCTGATCGTGCCGCTTTTTTTGTACCTGCGCCGGATCGACGGACTCGCCGCGGCCTGGTGGCACGGACTGGCCGCCGGAGCGCTGATTGCCGGAGCGCACGCCTGGTGGTTTCTGCTCAGCGGTCAGATCGGCGAATTCGAAGACCGCGCCGGCGGCGCCACCAACCCGATCTATTTCGGCGGCATTGCCCTGCTGATGGCGTTCATGCTGCTGGCCCGGATCAGCCAACCCGGCCTGGCGGCCTGGGCCCGGATCGTGGCCGCGGCCGGCGTGTTCGGCGGCGTCTCGGCCAGCCTGCTGTCGGGCTCGCGCGGCGCCTGGGTGGCGGCAATCCCTTTGCTGCTGCTCTACCTGCTCAGCTTCGGGCGCCACCTCGGCACGGCCTGGCGAATCGGTCTGCCGACGGTGTTCCTGGCCACGGCGATCGGGCTGAACCTGTTGCCCCAGATCAACATGGATCAGCGCCTGGCCGACGTGGCCCGCGAAATCGGGGCCAGCATGAGCGGCCAGCCCAGCGGCGGCGGCGTGGCCGAGCGCATCGAGATGTGGCGAATCAGCCTGGCAGAGATTGGCAAACGACCCCTGCTCGGGCCGGGCCCGGGCGCCTTCAAGCAGGCCCTGGTCGAGGCCGTCGAAGACGGCCGCGCATCCGCAGAGCTGCTGGTCTACCGCCATCCGCACAGCCAGTTCCTGTCGGCCTGGCTACACGGCGGCATCCCCGGACTGGTCAGCCTGGTCCTGCTGTTCGGCCTGCCCCTGCGGCGATTCTGGCTGATGCGCAGCAGCAGCCTGGACAGCACCCAGACCATGGCCTGGTGCGCCCTGGCCGCGATCGGCATGCTGGCCGTGATGGCGCTGACCGAATCCATCTTCGAACGCAACATCGGCGTGATCTGGTTCGCCCTGCTGCTGGCCGGCAGCCTGGGACTGCTGACCTCCGAACGACGGCGCGAACTGGCTGCCCCGGTGCAACGACAGGCGCGCCTGAGCGTGATCGTGATCGTGTACAACGAAGCCGACCGGATTCGCCACTGCCTGGACCCGATCTCGGGCTGGGCCGACGAAATCGTCATCCTCGACAGCGGCAGCACGGACGACACGGTCGCCATCTGCCGCGAATACACCGATCGGGTGGAGCAGACCGACTGGCCCGGCTTCGGACCGCAAAAGCAGCGTGCGCTGGACCGGGCCACCGGCGACTGGGTGCTGTCCCTGGATGCCGACGAAGTGGTCGGCACCGAGCTCAAGCGCGAAATCGATTTCACCCTGGCCCAGGAGCCGCCGCGCCACCAGGCCTACACCCTGCCCTGGTTGACCCACGCCTTCGGCACCACCTTGCAGCACGGCCACTGGGCGCGCGCGCCGCTGCGCCTGTTCCGGCGCGACTGCGGGCGCTTCACGCCGGCTGCGGTGCACGAAAAGGTGGTTCTGGCCGACGGCTGCAAGACCGGTCACCTGCAGGCGCCGCTGCACCATTTCAGCTACCGCGACAGCGCCCATGCGCGCGCCAAGCTGGCCGGCTACGCAAGGCTGCAGGCTCAGGAGCGCTTCGAAGCCGGCCGGCGCTGCCGCTGGCCGGCCCTGGCCTGGATCAAGGCGGCACTGAACTGGATCGACAACTACCTTTTGCGCGCGGCCTTTCTCGACGGTCGGGGCGGCTGGATCATGAGCCGCCTGACGGCCGCCTACACCCTGGAGAAATACCGGGCGCTGGCGCGGCTGGGGCGGGGATGAGGCGCTCGGTGCTCGCAATCAGGCATCGCTGTAGACCGGAGACCG
>REEW01000111.1 GCA_007694885.1 Wenzhouxiangella sp.
TGCGGCGGTAACGGCGATCCGGATGGCGGCACGCCGACGGTGCGCGGGGTGACCGACAGCGAAATCCGCTTCGGCGGCGCCCACGATCTGTCCGGGGTCTTTGCCGCGGTCTCGAATCCGGCCTTGCGCGGCGCCAATTTGCGCTTTGACCAGGTCAACGAGGCCGGCGGTGTGCACGGCCGGCGCATCCGCTACATCGTCGAAGACCACGGCTACCAGGTCCCGCGCGCCATCCAGGCGGTCAACAAGCTGGTCCTGCGCGACGAAATCTTCGGCATGTTGCTGACCCTGGGCACGCCGCAAAACCTGGCCGCCTTTCCGATCATGGACCGCCATGATGTGCCCAGCCTGTTTCCGCTGACGCCGGCCCGGCCGATGCTGGAGACCGGCGATTTCTCGCGCCGCTTTTCCTTGAGCCTGTCCTACTACCACAACATCCTCAACGCCATCGGCTGGCTGGCCGAGCGCGAGGGTGTGGAACGGCTGTGCGTGATGTACATCCCGTCGGATTTCGGCGAGGAAATCCACGATGCGGTGCGCGACGCGGCCGCGCGCGATCCGGCCTTGAGCCTGGTGTCGGCCACTTCGCACCGGCCCGACGAGACCAACTTTGCCGGCACCCTGGCGCGCAAGCGCGACGCCAACTGCGATCTGCTGGTGCTGGGCCTGGCCGTGCGCGCCACCGTGGCCGTGGCTTCGGGCGTGCGCGACATGAACTGGGGCGGGGTCGAACTGCTGGCTTCCACCGCCGCCTTCCACGCGGCCGTGTCAGCTGCGCCCGGCGGCGTGACCGAGGGCATGTGGGCGGCTTCAGCCGGACCCGATATCCAGACCCTGCACGATCGACCGGAAGCGCAGGCCTTTATCGAGGCGTTTCGCCGCGCCTACGGCCAGGAGCCCGACGCCATGGCGCAGACCGGCTACGGCATCGCCCACGCGCTGGTCCTGGCCCTGGAGGTTGCAGGGCGAGATCTGACCGTCGACGGTCTGGTCGCTGCCCTGGAGTCGCTGGACTACATCGACCCGGTCACCGGCATCCATGTGCGCACGGGGCCTGACGACCACATCCTGTTCGGCGATACCTGGGTGACCCGGGTCAACGATGGTGTCTGGCAAATGGTGACAGTGCTGGAGCAGGGCGACTGAACTTAAAAAAGCCGCGCAGAACTTGAACGCCCACTCGAGGAAGGAGAATACGATCAGCGCGATCGTCGGCACCATCCACAGATTGCCGCCGGCAAGAAACAGGCGAAAGCCTACCGCGCTGGCCAGCAGCAGGATCTTGTTGGCGAACATCTTCGAACCCGCGTTTTCCATCGGCCCGTGCCAGCCCTGGGCGAAGCAGACCTTCTTCCCCAAAAGGTGCGACGGGCAGCGATGGTGGGCGACGAGAAGCCATGCACCAGGCCCTGGGCTGCGAGCAAGGCCAGCACCCACGGCGTGACCGGCAGGGCAAAACAGCTGGCAGTAACATAGTATCTCTACGCCAGCCGCGGAAGCGAGCGCTGAAGGGTTTTTCAGTCGGGTTCTGTCCGCAGCGCCGCGATCCGCTCATCCTTCCCTGCCCACAGCTTCGCCATCCAGTCGTGCATGAAATTGCGTGAGGAAACGGCGGCGGGCATTCGCAAACCGGACACCATCATGGCCGTCACAGCGCCGCCGGCAAAGCAGGTCAGCGCTGGTCAAACGCACGGGCAGAGTTACTCCAGACTTGCCTGGAGCAGCGCCGATGCATCGAGTTCCTCCAGTTCGGCGCGCATTCGGGCCAACTCGGCATCGATGTAGTCC
Source organism: Wenzhouxiangella sp. (assembly GCA_007694885.1). Lineage (GTDB taxonomy): Bacteria > Pseudomonadota > Gammaproteobacteria > Xanthomonadales > Wenzhouxiangellaceae > Wenzhouxiangella. The sequence continues at coordinate 1,789 of REEW01000111.1, forward strand.
TGCGCGGCGCGGTAGCGCGGATGCCCGGCGATTTCCTGCACACCTGGCGGATGGATATCCGGATGGCCGAACACACCGAGTAATTGACCGCGGAATCCCTTGTCCACCGCAGTTTCCATATGATCCAGCGCTTTCCCGATTCGCCCGCGCAGCGCCTCAACCGCGAACAACCGAACCTCCAGATCGCTGCCCCACGCCCTGGGAATCCGGGTCCCTGTCCGTTGCTCGTACGCCATCAGCGCCTGTTCCGCCCGCTCATGATCACCGCGATGGATCCAGATCTGCGCGGTGCTCAATCGGCGATGTTGCTCGAAATATTCCTGGTGCGAGTCAAAAAGCGATTCTGCGGCATCCATGTGTCCGAGCCGTATGTTGGCGCGAAAAGCAAACCCCGCCCGCATGGGCGAGCCATCGTCGATCGTGAGTTGATCGATATGCTCGCGCAATCCTTCCTCGTTTTCTTCGCCAATATATGTCGTGGACAGCCAGAAATTGAGCAGCCCGGGATTGGGCGAAAGGTGTTCCCATGCATGCCGAAACGCATCACGCGCCTGGTCTATCATGCCCAGTTGCCACAGGATAGAACCCATCATTCGGTGATAGCCGGGCACCTCCGGGTCAAGTGCTGTCGCCCGGCGCAGCAACCGGTAGGCGTCGATATGTTCCCCCCGAAATCTATGGATGATGGACAGGTGACGCAGAATCTGCGGATCGTTCGGGTTGATCTCGGCGGCCAGCCTGAACTGCTCCCATGCCGCATTACCCGATCCGTGGAAATGGTATGCCTTGCCCAGCGTGAGATAACCGGCAGCAAGATCCGGTTCAAGTTCAATCGCGCGAAGACTGGCCTCCACCGCGGCCTGATAATGGACCTCGGCCTGTTCGGCGGACAACTGCCACATGTTTGAAAGCAGCGTATAGCCCAAGGCGGCATGGGCGGCGGCGAAGTCCGGGTCCTTGTCGATGGCGGCACGGAACAGGGCCGCGATCTGCCCGAGATTGTCACGAACCTCGTCCGGTCCCGGGAGGGGGTCTGCCAGAGGGTTACGGAAACGCTCGCGTCCTTCCAGATACAGGTCGTAGGCTTCGATGTTGTCGGTGGGCCGCTCGGCCAGGCGGGCGGCGGCTCGTGGATTGAGACTCAATTCGAGTTCATCGACGATCGCCAGCGCAATTTCGGACTGGATGGCAAAAATGTCGGTCAGGTCCCGGTCATAGTTGTCGGCCCACAGGTGCGCATCGGTTGCTGCCTCGATCAACTGGGCCGTCACACGCACCTGGTTGTCGGCACGCCGTACACTGCCTTCCAGTACATGGCTCACACCCAGGCGCCGGCCGATGTCGGGAACGGTCAGCCCCTCCGCGGCAATGGCTTCCATTGAGGTGCGCGAAATCACCCGCAAGTCGCCGACATGGGACAGGTGGGTCAAAACCTCCTCGTGCATGCCGCCGGCAAAAAACGCATGGTCCGGATCCGGGCTCAGATTGACAAAGGGAAGCACCGCGATTCCATCAGCCTTTGCCAAGACCGGAGGAGGGCGATCATCCGGCCAGTAAGTCCAGATCGCGACCAGACCGACGACCAAAAAGACAATGCCGAGTGCCGTCAGTCGTCGCCGCGATGCTTTTTTCTCTGCTGCACCCGTCCCGTCCAGGGCCGCTTCATTGCCGGGGTCGGTCTGCGTTGATTCATCCGGGTCGAGCGGCGGCGCCACCGGCGCAATCAACCGATAACCACGCTTGGAAATGGTCTCAATGTATTCGGGGCTGGCAGACGAATCGCCCAGCGTCTGGCGCAGCTCGGAGATGTGGCTGGTCAGCGCCCCGTCGCTGACGATGGTCTCGCCCCACACCGCGGTGCTGTCCTGCACGGCTTACGTAGACCTGAACCCAGCCCGCGCGGCCATGTGTGACACGCTGGCCGGATCCGATCATCCTTCGATACAGCGAGGCTTGACCGAGCGCAGCAGCTTGTCAACCCAGATGAAGCCTAACCGTTCACTGCTGGATCGCCCCCGTCGACGTCTACCTGGAATCAACCCGGGCCCGGTCGGCGGAGCGCTTTTGCCTTCGGCCTGCCATGGCCAGGCCCAGGTAACTGGCGATGGCCAGGCAGATCACCATCAGCTGCAGCGCGAGGGCATGATCGGCCAGGCCCAGGGGGCCGGTCGCTGCGGCCAGGATGAGGCTGAAACCGGCTACGCCGACCAGCGTCGCCAGCGCGCTCTCGGTGCGCGCGATCCACAGGCTGACCGGCAGGCAGGCCAGCAACAGCAGCGGCATGGCGGCATAACCGGGGAAGGCGGCAAGTAACAGCAGGATCGAAAGGGTCAATCCGATCAGCAGTCCCAGTCCCGGGCCGGCAGTGCGCAGCAGACCGCTCCAGCTGGTCGGGCCGGGCAGGCGGTCCAGCCTCCCGGGCAGTGGAATGCCTAAAAACACAGTCAGCTGGATCAGCAGCAGGGCGAGCAGGGGGCCGATGGTGACCAGTCCGGCAAAATCGCCAACCCACCAGGTGATGATCAGGGGCGCAACGTCGCCTGGTTCGCTCATGCCGGTCACGATCATGGACAGCCCGCCGAGGGCGGACGATATGCCGGATGCTGCAACCCCGCCCAGCACGAACCAGCCAACCGCATGCAGGTCCGGAACAGGACTGGCCCGGCGTCCAGCCGATCGAAAAACCAGTCCCAGCGCGGCGTAGGCGAGGCTATGGGTGAAGGCGAACGCAAAGCCGGCAGCGGCGAGTTCCGCCCCGCTCATGCCGCGCTGATAGACCTGGTCTGCCAGCACGGTCACGACCAGGCACGCCAGCCAGATGACCGGCAGCGCCCGGACTCCCAGCACGACGACGGCTGCAAAAGTAACCGCGGCGGGCGGAAACCAGAGGCTGGCATTGGGAGCGTACTCCAGCAGCGCCGCTGCGCCGAAGGCAAGCAACCAGGCCCCGAAAATCGTCAGATGTAACGCAGCGCGATGTTCGGGCTCCGTGGAGTCGGGTGGGTCGATGTCGAACTTTCCCATCCGGTCTGCTTCCATGCTTGTGGGCCACGGCCCGGCGGGAGAGTAAAGAAGTGCCTGCCGGCAGTCAAGGTCGATTGCGGTGTGCCGGTCAGCCGGCGGCTCAGTTGTCGACCCGGCTGGCAGGGTCGACCAGTTCCAGGCGGCGAAAGGCGATGCCGGCCTGGCACGGCTCTGGATACCGACAGAAATCAGGAAGTGGGTCGCTTGGACTTCCTATACGCTCCTATACGTAAAGCGCGCAGCGCGCATAGCAACCTCTTGATTCGGCCGAACCGTGGCCGGGGTTTCAATGCGAGAATCATCGGGAGCCCCCGTTTCGGAAGTGAGCGAGGGCTCGGACAAACGCAAGTGTTC
>REEW01000120.1 GCA_007694885.1 Wenzhouxiangella sp.
TGTTGATGGTCTCGATCATGTGCACCGGGATGCGGATGGTGCGGGCCTGGTCGGCGATCGAGCGGGTGATGGCCTGGCGAATCCACCAGGTGGCATAAGTGGAGAACTTGTAGCCGCGGCGGTATTCGAATTTGTCCACCGCCTTCATCAGGCCGATGTTGCCTTCCTGGATCAGGTCCAGGAACTGCAGGCCGCGGTTGGTGTACTTCTTGGCGATGGAAATGACCAGCCGCAGGTTGGCCTCGACCATCTCCTTTTTGGCCCGGCGGGCCATGGCCTCGCCGATCGACATGGAGCGATTCAGTTCACGCAGCTCGGAAATCGACACCCGCTGCGCTTTCTCGAATTTGGCCAGCCGCTCCTGCAAAACGGCGATGTCTTGCTGGTGTTCCCTGAGCGCCTTGGCCCATCGGGTCTGGCGTTTGACCAGTCCGGCCAGCCAGTCCGGATCGGACTCGTTGTCCTGGAAGCTCTGGATGAAGTCCTTGCGCGGCATGCCGGAGCGTTCCACGCACAGCGCCATGATCTTGCGCTCGATGCCGCGAACGATGGCGACGTGGAAACGCATGCGGTCGATCAGGTGATCGAACATCCGCGGCGGCAGTTTCAGCCGCATGAACTGCTCGGAAATCTGGTCCTTGAGTTCGTTTGTCTTTTTGCCGCTTGGGCCGTAGCGGTCGTAGAGCTTGAGAAAATGTTCCTGCAGGCGGGCCAGTTCGTCGAAGTACTGGATGACCTGCTCGGGATCCGGCCCGGTGTTGACCGTGGGGGCCGGCTTGTCATCTTCCTCGTCGTCGACCTCGTCGTCGGCGAACACCGCTTCCTCGGCCACGGCCGCTTCCATGGTGTCTTCCGAGATCAGATCCATTTCGGCCAGAAGCGTGGGATCGATGAACCCGCTGACCAGTTCGTTGAGGCGCAGGTTGCCGGCTTTCCAGGAATCGACTTCCTCGAGCAGGCTGGTGACCGTGCCGGGGAAGCGGGCCAGGGCGATGTTGACCTGGTTCAGGCCGTCTTCGATACGCTTGGCGATGGAAATCTCGCCCTCGCGGGTGAGCAGGTCGACCGAGCCCATCTCGCGCATGTACATGCGCACCGGGTCGGTGGTGCGCCCCAGTTCGGTCTCCACTGCGGCCAGCGCGGCTTCGGCTTCCTGCTGGGCAGTTTCGTCGTCGGTATCGGCGCTGGCGGCATCGTTGAGGATCAAGGCGTCGGCATCTTCCGGCGCTTCCTCGAAGACCTTGATGCCCATGTCGTTGATCATGTTGATGATGTCTTCGATCTGCTCCGGATCGACGATGTCGTCGGGGAGGTGATCGTTGACCTGGGCATAGGTCAGCCATTGGCCTTGTTCCCGGCCTTTTTCGATCAGTTGCTTGAGCTGAGAGGGTCGCGGTGCGTTTTCCATAGAATCTACTTGGTCAATCCTGACGGTTATCGAAACGCAAGCTCAGCAGCTCGCGCAGTTCAGCGGTCCGGTTGTCATCCAGCCCCCCTTCCACCAGCTGGGCCTGCTGCAGTTCGCGGACGCGGGCCTGTACCTGTCTTAGACGGATTCGGGCCATGGTTTCAGACAGCGCTGCCGGCATGTCGTCTTCGGGGCAGAGCGTATGGGCCGCCATGTGCGCCAACCAGGGGCCTTCCGGCCGGTCACGCCAACGTTCCAGAAGCTTAGCCGTGGAAAGGTGGGGCTTTTGTGCACAAAAGTCAACCAGTTCGCGCAAGAAATCCAGTCCTTTGACCGGTGCGGTGATCTCCAGAAGAAAGACCTGCTCTTGTTTGGCGAGTTCCGGGCGCTGGACCAGCAGGGCCACGGCATACTGGACCGGGGTCAGCGGCCGGTCGCCGATTGGTTGGCTTCGCGGCTGCCGTGCAGGCGGTTTCCCGGAGGGAGCGGCCACCCCCTGGTGTCCGGTCAGGCGCTGCAGTTCGGCCCGCATGAGCTCGGCGAACGGTCCCTCCGAGAGCTTTTCCAGGTAGGGCCTGGCCAGGGCGGCCAGGCGCGCCCGTCCGTCCAGGGTTTTCATGTCGACCCGGGCGCAAAGCTCATCAAAAAATACCTGCGACAGCGGTCGGGCCTGGGCTAGCTGGCGGCTGAAGGCCTCGCCGCCGCGGCCGCGCACCAGGGTGTCGGGGTCCTCGCCCTCGGGCAGAAAGAAAAACCGCACTTCGCGGTTGTCCCGGATCAGCGGCAGGGCGGTTTCCAGGCCGCGCCAGGCCGCTTGACGTCCGGCCCGGTCGCCGTCGAAGCAGAAGATCACCACCGGCGTGGCCTTGAACAGCAAATCCAGATGCTCCGGCGTGACCGCCGTTCCCAGGGTTGCCACGCTGTCGCTGAATCCGAACTGGTGCAGTGCGGCGGCGTCCATGTAGCCCTCGACGACCAGGATGCGTTCCGGGAGGCCCTGGCGCCGGACCTGGTAAAGGCGGTAGAGCTCGCGGCCCTTGTGAAAGACCGGCGTTTCCGGCGAGTTCATGTACTTCGGTCCGCGCTCGTTCAGGGCGCGGCCGCCGAAAGCGATGACCCGACCCCGGCGATCGTGAATCGGAAACATGATCCGATCGCGAAACTTGTCGGTCACGCGGCCCTGGCCGCTGCTGACCAGGCCGGCCCGCTCCAGATCGGCGACGGTGTATCCGTCCCGGCCCAGTTCCTCGCTCAGGCCCTGCCACTGATCGGGCGCGTAGCCGATCTCGAATTCATCCACCGTGGCCTTGTCGAATCCGCGCCCTTTCAGGTAGCAGCGGGCCGCTTCGCTCTGGCCGAGCTGGCGCCGAAACCAGCGGTTCGCAGCCGCCAGTGCGTCGTACAACCGATCGTGGCGTGGGCGCGGCTCGAACCCGGCATCGCGCGGAACCTCAAGACCGGCCGTATGGGCCAGTTCTTCGATCGCGGCTGGAAATTCCAGGCCGTCGTAGGCCATCAGGAAGCCGACGGCGGTGCCGTGGGCGCCACAGCCGAAGCAGTGGTAGAACTGCTTGCTGCTGCTGACCGTGAAGGACGGGGTTTTCTCGTCGTGGAACGGACACAGGCCCTTGTGCTCCCCGCGGCCGGCCGACTTCAGGGCCACGCGCGCGCTGATGATGTCGACGATGTCGACCCGTTCGAGCAGCGATTCGATGAAATCGTCGGGAATGCGACCGGGCACCGGTCAACCACCGGTCGCCGGCGGTCAGCCGGCCAGACGGGCCCGGACGAGGCTGGACACCTGGCCCATGTCGGCCCGTCCCTGGGCCCGGGCCTTGACCTGGCCCATGACCTTGCCCATGTCGGCCATGGACGAAGCGCCGCTTTCGGCGATGACCTGGTCGATCAACTCGGCCAGTTCGTCATCGGCCAGGGGTTCGGGCAGGTAGGGCTGGAGGATTTCGATCTCGGCTTCCTCGACCTCGGCCAGGTCCGGCCGATTGCCGGCGCGATACTGCTCGGCCGACTCGCGGCGCTGCTTGATCATCTTCTCCAGCGTGGCCAGAACCACGCCGTCGTCGGCCTCGATGCGCTCGTCGACCTCGCGTTGCTTGATCGCCGCGCTGGCCATGCGCAAAGTGCCCAGGCGAGCCTTGTCGCCGGCCCGCATGGCCTGTTTGATGTCTTCGAGGAGTTGGTCTTTCAGTGACATGATCGGTCGCGAAGCTGGCTGCCGGCGGTCACGCCGGCCCGGAAGCCGGGCAGCTTGCTAGTACAATCGGCGACGATTGACGCGCTCGCGCGAAATCTTGCGCAGATGCCGTTTGACTGCAGCGGCCTTCTTGCGCTTGCGCTCCTGGGTCGGCTTTTCGAAAAATTCGCGGCGGCGCGCTTCGGCGACCACGCCGGCTTTTTCGCAGGAACGCTTGAAGCGGCGCAGGGCGTATTCAAACGGCTCGTTTTCTTTAACCTTGACGCTGGGCATTAAAACTCGGTCCAATTCTTGAAGTGGAAAGTTCCCCATTATAAATCACACCTTCGAGCATATGCAAAGCATTCTGGGCATCGAAACCTCTTGTGACGAAACCGGGGTGGCCATTTACCGGCCCGGGGACGGGATCGTCGCCGACCTGGTCTACACCCAGGCCGATCATGCCGCGTACGGCGGGGTGGTGCCTGAACTGGCCTCGCGTGATCACGTGCGCAAGTTGCCGGGCATGATCGGCGAGGCACTGGACCAGGCCGGATTGCGTCCGCGCGATCTCGATGCGGTGGCGTACACGGCCGGCCCGGGTCTGGCCGGCGCCCTGCTGGTCGGTGCCGCGACCGCCGTGGCGTTTGCGAGCGCCCTCGGTCGGCCGGCGATCGCGGTTCATCACATGGAAGGCCACCTGCTGTCGCCGCTGCTCGATGCCGACGCCGGGCTGGATTTTCCCTTCGTGGCCTTGCTGGTCTCCGGCGGCCACTCCATGCTGGTTGAAGTGGGCCGCGTCGGCGACTATCGACTGCTGGGCGAAACCCTGGACGATGCGGCCGGGGAGGCCTTCGACAAGACCGCGCGCCTGCTTGGCCTGGGGTTTCCGGGCGGGCCGGAGGTTGCGCGCCTGGCCGAGCAGGGCGATGACCGCCGCTTCGATTTTCCCCGCCCCATGGTCAATCGGCCGGGCCTGGACTTCAGTTTCTCCGGCCTGAAGACCCATACCCGGCTGCTGGTCGGACGGGTCGGAGTCGACGACTACGCCGACGTGGCTGCCGGCTTCGAGCGGGCCGTGGTCGAGACCCTGGTCATCAAGTGCCGGCGGGCCCTGAAACAGACCCGCCTGGAGCGCCTGGTGATTGCCGGCGGGGTCAGCGCCAATCAACGCCTGCGCTCCGCTCTCGACGCGGCCTTGCCCGATCGCGTGTACTATCCTCCGGCGAAGCTTTGCACCGACAATGGAGCGATGATCGCCCACGCCGGCTGGTTTCGGCGCCTCGAAGGCCGCAACGACGGCCAGATCGCGGTCAGACCGCGCTGGCCGCTGACAGAACTCAAGCGCCCGGCCTGACCCACGGACCGTACGTGAAAGGCCGGAACGTGCCGCCCTCAAGCCAATTCACCCCGGAATTCGCATCCGCATTTCCTGAACCCTGAACCCCGAACCCCGAACCCTTCCAAAAAAATGGACATCGTTTTCATCTCCGACCTCGACATCGACACCGTCATCGGCATCTTCGACTGGGAGCGCGAGATTCGCCAGACCGTGCGCCTGA
>REEW01000072.1 GCA_007694885.1 Wenzhouxiangella sp.
ATCATCCAGGTCACGCCCGAGGTACTGGAACTGGAAGGAAAGGCTGCAGCCTGAGCCGGATCTCAGGCGTCCAGGTCGGGTATCAGCTTGCTTTCCCAGTAGCTGATCTGGTCGCGCAGTCTCAATTTGCGTTTTTTCATGCGCCGGAGCTGGAGTTGGTCCACCGATGGTGCAGTGGACAGATGGGCAATGGCGTCGTCGAGATCGCGGTGCTCCTGACGCAAGGACATCAGGCGGGCCTGGGTGGACGGTTGGTCAGTGCTCATCAAAAGGTCCGGTCGGGTACCCAAAAGGCGTTTTGCCGACATTTCTCGGTAGAGTGTAGTCCAGGCCGGGTAAAGCTGCACTGCCTCCGGACCGACTCGCTCGGCGATGACTTTCGGCACTGGCTTCCAGGGCCCGCATCGACGATCATGCCCATAGTCCAAAAGCCTTTTCGGGAGCCACGCCATGTTCGTTCGGGTATCTGTCATCTGCGTAGCCAGCCTGCTGCTGCTGGCCTGTACATCGATCAACCAGGGGATCGAAATCGCCGACGGTCAGGAGTTCGAGGGCAACCTCAGCACGGTCAACGGGCCGATCCGAATCGGCGCCGACTGCACGGTCCACGGCAACCTGGCCAACGTCAACGGCTCGATTCAGGTCGGACCCGGGAGTGTGACCGGATCCATCCGCAACGTCAACGGCTCGATCAGCGTGGAGGACAAGGCAAGCGTCGGGGCGATCGAAACGGTTAACGGCGCTTTGCGTCTGGGCAATGAGGTCCGGGTCTCCGGCGCGGCCAGCACGGTCAACGGATCCCTGCAGGGCGGGACCGATGTGCATATCGAAGGCAATGCGAGCACCGTCAACGGCCGCCTGACCCTGGCCGCCGGAGGTCGCGTCGCCGGTCGGGTATCGACCGTCAACGGCGGCATTCGACTCGAAGCCAGTCAGGCAGCGGCGGTCGAAACCACGAGCGGCTCGATCGAGTTGCTGGACGGAACAATCATCGAAGGAACCCTGCGGGTACGCGAGCCTTCGCGCGAGCAAAGAGACCGGCCCAGGGTACTGATCGGCGCCGACGTTCGCGTTGGCGGGCCTTTGCAATTTGACCGACCGGTCGAGCTGTACATCCACGAAAGCGCCGAGATCGGCGAAATCCACGGAGCAGAGGCGCAGTTTTTCAGCGGCGAACGACCCTGACGGCAACGCCTGGTTGAGGGTGTTGCCCGAATCAGTCGTAACGGATGCCGCGGTGGAGGATCCAGCCGCCCCCACCCGGCCGGTCGGAATCTGCATGGGTAAGAGAAATCTCTCCGCCCCCGCCGTGAAACTCGTAGAGGCCGTGAAAAGCGATGGTATCGCCGCGTTCGGCCGGAACGCGACCGGCATCCTGGACGCTGTGACGCAAAACAATGCTCAGGCCGGGGCTGACCCGGACCTGAAAACGCTGCGATGTCGCATCGCCGACCAGTTCGCGTACCACCGTGCCATGACCGCTGAGCCAGACCCCGGTTCTACCCTGGGCAAACGCTGTCTCCAGCGACTCGTTGTCGGGCAGGGATTCCCCGCGGCACGCCGCCAGGGAAACGGCGAGCAGTGCGAACAGGAAAAAGTGCGGCAAACGGTTCATCACCAGGAAGTGTACCAGCCTGCCGAACGGGAGAGAACAGCGAAACGTCCGCCGCCACCCGGACAGCAAGCCCGGGCAACGGAAAATGCCTTCAGAGCAGACTGATTCGGGCCGCGCGGTCAGCGCTTGAGCTGCTTGCGGAACCGCTCGAGCGCGGCCAGTTGGGCCATGGCCTGGGCCAGCTGAGCCTGGGCCTGAGCCACTTCCATGCCGGCCGAGCGGTCGGCAATCGCGCGCTCGGCCTCTTCCTTGGCTTTCAGTGCCGCCGCCTCATCCAGGTCGCCGGCACGCTGAGCCGTGTCCGACAGCACCGTGACCACGTGCGGCTGGATTTCCAGAAGCCCGCCCGAGATGAAGTAGAACTCTTCGCCACCCTCCGGCAGGAGAACCCGAACCTGGCCCGGACGCAGGCGCGTCAACAGCGGCGCATGACGCGGTGCAATGCCCAGGTCGCCTTCCTCACCGGGCACGACCACCATGGCCGCACTGCCGGAAAAGATCTCGGCTTCGGCGCTGACGATATCGCAATGTATGGTTGATGCCATGGATGGATCCCGGTTTGGTTGGAGGCCTGATCAGGCGGTTTTTTCCAGCATCTTCTCGCCTTTCTCCACGGCCTCTTCGATGGTACCGACCATGTAGAAAGCCTGCTCGGGCAAGTGATCGTAATCGCCGTCGACGATGCCCTTGAAACCGCGAATGGTTTCTTTCAGCGACACGTAGACGCCGGGCGAGCCGGTGAATACCTCGGCGACGAAGAACGGCTGCGAGAAGAAGCGCTCGACCTTGCGCGCCCTGGCAACGGACTGCTTGTCTTCTTCGCTGAGTTCATCCATGCCGAGAATGGCGATGATGTCCTTGAGCTCCTTGTAACGCTGCAGCGTACCCTGCACCTTGCGGGTTACGTCGTAGTGCTCTTGCCCAACGACCAGCGGATCGAGCTGGCGCGAGGTGGAGTCCAGCGGATCGACGGCCGGGTAAATCCCGAGCTCGGCGATGTTGCGCGACAGCACGACCGTGGCATCGAGGTGGGCGAAGGTCGTCGCCGGCGACGGGTCGGTCAGGTCGTCGGCAGGAACGTAGACGGCCTGGATCGAGGTGATCGACCCGGTCTTGGTCGAGGTGATGCGTTCCTGCAGGGCACCCATTTCCTCGGCCAGGGTCGGCTGGTAGCCCACCGCCGACGGCATGCGGCCGAGCAGGGCGGAGACTTCGACGCCGGCCAGCGTATAGCGGTAGATGTTGTCGATGAACATCAGCACGTCACGGCCTTCATCGCGGAAGTACTCGGCGATGGTCAGGCCGGTCAGGGCCACGCGCAGGCGGTTGCCCGGCGGCTCGTTCATCTGGCCGTAGACCAGCGCGACCTTGTCGAGTACGTCGGAATCCTTCATCTCGTGGTAGAAGTCGTTGCCCTCGCGGGTGCGCTCGCCGACGCCGGCAAACACCGAGTAGCCGGAGTGCTCGATGGCGATGTTGCGGATCAGCTCCATCATGTTGACGGTCTTGCCCACACCGGCGCCGCCGAACAGGCCAACCTTGCCGCCCTTGGCGAACGGGCAGATCAGGTCGATGACCTTGATGCCGGTTTCCAGCAGTTCGCTGCTGGCGGCCTGGTCTTCGAAGGAAGGCGGCTGGCGGTGGATCGGCCAGTGGGCTTCGGCACCGATATCACCCGCCTCGTCAATCGGGTTGCCCATGACGTCCATGATGCGGCCCAGGGTTTTCTTGCCCACCGGCACGGTGATCGCGGCCCCGGTGTTGGTCACGCTGCCGTATCGCTTGAGGCCATCGGTCGTGCCCAGGGCAATCGTCCGGACCACGCCGTCACCCAGCTGCTGCTGGACTTCGAGCACGGTGCCGTCTTCGTCGATGGTCAGGGCGTCATAGATCTTGGGCACCTCGCCGCGAGGAAACTCCACGTCGACCACGGCACCAATAATCTGAACAATCTTTCCGGAACTCATTGCGCTATTCCCTTGGTTTGCGGCCCCGTTCTCGGCTGCTGACGAGGCCCATGTTTCAAATTCAATTCCGCTGTCACGACACTGCGGCCGCGCCGCCCACGATCTCCGAGATTTCCTGGGTGATGGCGGCCTGGCGAGCCTTGTTGTAGACCAGCCTCAGGTCATCGATCAGATTGGAGGCGTTGTCCGAGGCACTCTTCATCGCCACCATGCGGGCCGCGTGTTCGCTGGCCAGGTTTTCCAGCGTGGCCTGGTAGATCACCGACTCGATGTAGCGAGTCAGGAAGTCATCGAGCAGCGCTTCCGGCGACGGCTCGTAAAGATAATCCCAATACTGTTTGAGTTCTTCTTCTTCCGACGGCGGCAGCGGCAAGAGCTGCTCGATCGACACGCTCTGGCTCATCGTGTTGATGAAACGGTTGTAGCACAGATGCAGGCGATCAAGCCGGTGCGCCCGGAAATCGTCGAGGACCACCTTGATCGAACCGATCAGATCCTCCAGGCGCGGCTGGTCGCCCAGATCCTGGGTGCTGGCGGAGACGTCGACCTTGAGGCGGCGAAAGAACTGGGCCGCCTTGCGCCCGACGATCACCGTGGTGACTTCCACGTCCTGTTCCTGCCAACGCCGGAACTCGCCGAGCAGCTGGCGGAACATGTTGTTGTTCAGGCCGCCGCACAGGCCACGATCGGTGGCAATCACGATGTAGCCGACCCGCTTGACCTCGTCGCGGGCTTCGGTGAACGGATGCGGATTTTCCAGATTGGCGTGGGCCAGATGGCCGATCACCTGGCGCATCATGCGGGCGTAGGGGCGCGAGGCCTGCATCAACTCCTGGGCCTTGCGGATCTTGCTGGCCGAGACCATCTCCAGCGCGCTGGTGACCTTGCGCGTGTTCTGGACGCTTTTGATCTTGCCGACGATTTCCTTTGAGCCGCTCATGACCAGCTCACCAGCTGCCGGTCGACTTGAAGTCGTCCAGTGCGGATTTCAGTTCGGCGGCCACTTCATCGTTCCAGTCGCCAGTCTCGTTGATCCTGTCAAGCAGATCCTGGTGGCTGTTTTCCATGAAGCTCAGCAAGGCCTGCTCGAAGTCGACCACCTTGTTCAGGGGCAGATCATCCAGGTAGCCTTCGTTGCCGGCAAACAGGCTCACCGCCATGGACGCCACCGACATCGGATCGTACTGGGCCTGCTTCATCAGCTCGGTCACTCGCTGACCGCGCTCGAGCTGCTTGCGGGTGGCCTCGTCGAGATCGGAAGCGAACTGCGAGAACGCCGCCAGTTCGCGGTACTGGGCCAGGGCCAGACGCACGCCGCCACCGAGCTTCTTGATGATCTTGGTCTGGGCCGCACCGCCCACTCGCGAGACCGACAGGCCGGCGTTGATGGCCGGGCGAATACCGGAGTTGAACAGGTCGGTCTCGAGGAAGATCTGGCCATCGGTGATCGAGATCACGT
>REEW01000158.1 GCA_007694885.1 Wenzhouxiangella sp.
TCCTGATCAAGGAGTTCGACCGCAAGGGCGACGGCGTGCTGTCGCGCGGCGAGTTTCAGGAGCTGGTCAAGTACCTCATCGGCGAACACGGTGTGCGTATCAGTTCGCGCATCTTCGAACAGTTCGATCGCGACCACAACAACGTCATCGCCCGCGACGAACTCCTCGAGTTGATCGACGAGTACTGGCTGTAAGCGCCGCCAGCAACTCCCAGGCGGTGCCGCAGGTCATCGGTCTGGCCGTTCTCGACAATCGCGCCCACATCACCGAAAGGCCGGTCGGTCCGTTGACGTACACTTGCCGTACGACTTGACCGGCAGCATGGGCTGACGCAACCCCGATGAGATGGCCTTGAACCCCGCCGATCGCCTTGTTTCCCTCCACTACCGGAACCATCAGCGCCGACAGGTGCTCTTGGCATTGCTGGTCATTACGTTTCTGGGCGGTTTGTTCTTCGGCACCCTGAACTGGATGCGCGGTATCTTCGCGGCCGCACTGATCGAATTTGCCTTTGCGGCGTTCTGCATGGTCGCTTTCCCGCTGGTTCGCAAGACCCGGCATCTGCAGGCCTGGACACTGGCGATCGTGCTGCCCTGGATCGCCGCGGTCTGGATGGTGGTTTCGCTGCCGGCTGCGGCCTTGTCGGTGTTCATCTGGGGCCTTGTGCTGCCGATTCTCCTGATGCTGCTGCTGGGGCGTCGAATCGGGCTGACGCTGTCGGTACTCTCACTGCTGGGTGTCATGGTCATCGCAGTGCAGCGGTTCGGCCTGCCGCAGAACCCGGATCAGCTCGCCTACGCGGCCAATCTGGCGATTGGCGCGCTGGCCATCCTTGTACTGTCGTATACCTATGAGCGCGCCCGCGAAAAGGCCGAACAGAGCCTGCGCCACCTTGCAGTCACCGATACCCTCACGAACCTTCCGAATCGGACCCTGCTCTACGATAACTTCGCCAGCACAAAGGCCCTGGCGCTGCGCCAGAAAACACCGCTGAGCCTGATGTTGATGGATCTGGACAACTTCAAGCAGATCAACGACCGCCACGGTCACGATGCCGGCGACCACGTTCTGCGCGAAACTGCCGACCTGCTGCGAAAACGCCTGCGCAAATCCGACCAGGTCTATCGCATGGGCGGCGAGGAGTTCCTGGTTCTGATGCCAGACAGCAGTCTCGAACAGGCCACCCGCCTGGCCGAAGACCTGCGCCGCCGGATTGAAGCGCTGGAAGCGTGGCACCAGGGGCAGCCGATTCCGTTGACTGCGAGCATCGGGATCACCCAGATGACGGCGGCCGAAGAAAGCTTTGACAGCCTGCTGCGCCGGGCCGACCAGAACATGTACTGGTGCAAGGAAAACGGGCGCAATCGGATTCGCGCCTCGTAAAACCCCTGCGAGCCCTCGCAGTCAGACTCAAGCGCGACCCGGGCGAAACCTGTTCAGGGCCGCGGCCGCGGTTTGTTCCGGCGACAACGCTCGGAGCAATACCGGACCTCGTCCCAGCAATCCCGCCACTTCCGGCGCCAGGAGAACGGACGCTCGCATACGGGACAGATTTTTTGCGGGAGATCGGACTTCTTCACCGCCCGGATTGGACCAGACCGGCTGCAGCAACAAGTGAAAAGCCGGCCGGTGCGCGACCGTCTGGCGTTGCCATCAGACCAGGTAGCGGGGGATGGTTTCGTCCCAGTTCATGGAGCAGACCCGCTTCTCGCCCTCGAAGGTCATCTCGTAGGCATCCAGCGTGGCGTGCAGGAAGAACTCGCCGGCGCTGGAGGTCAGGATCGTCCGGGTCACCGTGCGGACGCGCCAGTCGTCGCGGGCCAGGCTGCGCTCCCAGACCACTTCGGCGCGCGGCGTGCGGAAATCATCGGCCGTGGAGGAATAGCGCTCCTCGGCGCGAGAGCGAACTTCCAGACCGTGCTCGACAAAGCGCGCGCAGCCGCGATCATCGATGACCTCGAGCGTGGATCGGTCGGCGGCCAGATCCCGGTGCACCAACCAGTTGTTTTCCGGCGCGATCCGGGTAGACACTTGCGCCGGGGTACTCGCTTCCGGATCGTCGAACGGCGCCAGCGCCTGATCGCTGTCTTGTGGCGGCCGCTCCGGCAGCACGAGACGGCAGTTCTCCGTGAACAAATCCAGCCGCACCGGCTCGGGCGGCGGCCAGGCCAGCGGCCAGTAGGAGGTCGAAATCGACACCCGCAAGCGATGGCCACGTGGAAAAACGTGGGCGATGCCGTTCAGCTCGACCCGGACCTTGTAGTGCTTGCCCGGCTGCAGCGGCCGCGGCTCTTCGCTGCCGTAGCGGTGGGTCAGGTTCAGCAGGCCGTAGGTGACGCGAGTGGCACTGTCGTCGGGGGCGACGTCGGACAGGCGCACCGCAACCATCGCCACCGGACGTTCGGTACTGACTTCCAGGTCAACGATCGGTGCGCCCATGATTTCAAAGCCCTCGGCCAGCGGCTCGCCCTGGAACACCAGCGCGCCGCCGTCTTCCTCGCGCTGGTCATGGGCCAGATCGGGCCCGGCCCCGTAGGCGCACCACTTGCCCGCAAACAAGCCCACGGTCAGCGGCGACTGCACGGTGTGGTGAAACGGTTTCGGCTCCTCGTTTTCGTCTACCAGCTGGTAGCGCGAAAAACGGTACGCGCGCTCGCCGATGTGGTGGCCGGGCCAGGACGCTTCGGCCACCCAACGCCCCGGGCGTTGTTGATAATGCGTGGTCGGCGGGACGCTGTCTTGCATCCACACCCGCAGCATGGGTTCGTCCATGATGCCGGTGTCGCGTCCTTTCAGCCAGTAATCCCACCAGCGCAGCAGTTCCTGGACAAAGCCGATCGCTGGACCGGGCACGCCCAGGTGCGGGTACATGTGGCTCCACGGCCCGATCAGACCCTTGCGCGGGCACTGCAGGTTGCGCATCAGGCGAAACACGGCATTGGAGTAGCCGTCGGTCCAGCCGCTGACCGAGTACACCGGGCAGCGAATCGCCGAGTAATCCTCGCACACCGATCCGTGCCGCCAGTAGGCATCCCGGCGTGGCCGACGCAGCCATTTCTCCAGCCACAGGCCGCTGCCGCGAAGCCGTTCGAGCCACTGTTCGCGCCAGCTTTCACCGACCAGCTCCGGGTCGGGCGGCAGGGTGTTGTAGGCAAACATCACCGAAGCCCAGGAGATGTTGTCGCCCAGCAGGCAGCCGCCCATGTGGTGAACGTCATCGGCGTAGCGGTCGTCGGTGGCGCAAACCGCGACGATGGCCTTGAGCTCCGGCGGCTGCAGCGCCGCGATCTGAAGCGCGTTGAAGCCACCCCAGGAAATGCCCATCATGCCGACATCGCCATTGCACCAGGGCTGTTCGGCCAGCCACTTCAGGATCCGGGTGCCATCATCGAGTTCCAGCTGCAGGTACTCGTCTTCCAGCACGCCCTCCGATTCACCGCTGCCGCGCAGATCCACGCGCACGCAGGCATAGCCGTGGGCGGCCATGTAGGGATGCATCATTTCATCGCGCAAGGCGGTGCCAAAACGCTTGCGATAGGGGATGTATTCCAGCACCGCCGGCACCGGGCGCTCGTCGCGCGGCCGCCAGATGCGCGCGGCCAGACGCACACCGTCAGACATCGGGATCCAGACATTCGTCTCCTCGAGGATCGGTTCGGGAAGATCTGCCGGTTTCACCAGTTCCATACGCTTGATCCCTTGCTGCCGGATCACCGATTCAGTGATCGTCGGGGTCGAACTTGAAGGGCAGAAACTCCTCGACTTCGGCGAAGCGATCAAGCAACTGCTTCTGCCGATCGGCACCGAGAAACACCACCGCGATTTCGTAGCTGTAGCTGTCCTGGAATTTCAAATCGCTTAACCGCATCCCGTCTTCGACCAGCGGTTGTACAAAGGCATCGGGATAGACCTTTCTGACCCGGTCGATATCTTCTTCTGACGGTATCCGGCAGACCGTGCCGTCGCTGACCTCGTCCTTGAACAGGCGCATCATGAACTTTCCGGCCAGTTCGTGCTCTCCTTCCCGGTGCGGCATCACCGGCTTGCGACCCAACGCCAGATCCAAAGACACTTTGTGGTTGGTTGCACCGTCAACCATCAAAAACAACGGCGAGTGCGACTTCGAGATCCGCGAATTGACTTCCAGCAGCATCAGGCTGTCGTCTTCGTGATTCCAGAAAAACTCGATGTTGAACGTGCCCTGGTCATAGCCGATGTGGCGCATGAAGGTTCGGGCGGCCTTGATCATCCGGGCCTGGACCTTCCTGGGGAGCTTGGACGGATACTGGTAGCGCGAAAAGCTGGAGTGATGTTTTCCCGAGCGAAGCGAATCGATGGTTCCGAAAACCTGGACCTCGCCGTGCCAGCAGTAGCCCTCCACGGTGGCCTGGAAGCCTGTAGAAATGATTTCCTCGGCGATGCAGTGATGGCCATCGACCGCAGCCACTTCGTCGGGCTGATCCACCAGTGCAAGAAATTCGTTGAAAGGCCGGCCGAACAAGCCGATTTTTTCGCGGATTTCCGGTATGTGTTCGCGCAGGGCCTCCGGGCCGTCGATGTAAAACCCCAGGAACGAGGAGTGGGACTTGACGGGTTTGAGCCAGAACGGATAGTCGATCCGGACCTCGGCTACCGGATCGTCGGCAAAGGGATTCAGGGCCTGAAAGTTCGGCACCATGTCCGGCAGCGCTTTCTTCTGCTCCAGACGCGACCAGTACTTGTGCTCGCATCGAGCCACGGCGTCAAGAGGGGGTGCCGGCAGACCGGCGTCGCGGGCGATGACGGGCACGTAGGCGGTGGTCGGAAAATCCCAGTAGCCCATGATGGCATCCGGTCCGCCGTCGATTTTCGCGAACAGGGCTTTTGCCTGCTTCCGGGCGTCACTGAGGCTCAAATAGTCGCCGTCATCGGCGTCGACGATCTCGCCCAGACCAAACAGAGAATGGAACT
>REEW01000135.1 GCA_007694885.1 Wenzhouxiangella sp.
ACAAGCTGGGCATGCGCGGCTCCAACACCTGCGAACTGGTCTTCGACAACTGCGAAATCCCGGCCGAAAACGTACTTGGCGAGGTCAACGAAGGGGTGAAAATCCTGATGTCGGGGCTGAACTCCGAGCGCCTGGTGCTCTCGGGCGGGCCGATCGGCATCATGCAGGCGGCGCTGGACCAGGTATTGCCGTATATCCGCGAACGCAAGCAGTTCGGCCGCGCCCTGGCCGACTTCGGACTGATGCAGGCCAAGGTCGGCGACCTGTACACCATGCTGCAATCCTCGCGTGGATTCTCCTACCAGGTGGCTTCGGCCTGCGATGCCGGACAGATGTCGCGCGCCGATGCCGCCGCCTGCCTGCTGCACGCCTCGAGAAGCGCGGTGACGGTGGCACTGGAGGCGATCCAGGCCCTGGGCGGCAACGGCTACATCAACGAGTACCCCACCGGCCGCCTGCTCAGGGACGCCAAGCTCTACGACATCGGCGCCGGCACCAACGAAATCCGGCGCATGCTGATCGGCCGAGAGCTGGCCGAGGGCCGGGCCTGAGGGACGGTGGTTGGGGCGCGATGAACCTGCGATAATGTAACGCAGGTTTCTCATACGAGGTTCACCACCATGTCCAAGGATGTCGTTTTCGTGTCCGCCCGCCGGACCGCAATCGGTTCCTTCCAGGGTCAGTTTGCGCCGGTCAAGTCGCCGCAGCTGGGCGCGGCCGCGATTCGCTCGGTGATCGCCGACGCCGGGATCGATGGCGAAGATGTCTCCGAAGTGATCATGGGCTGCGTGCTGCCGGCCGGCACCGGGCAGGCGCCGGCACGCCAGGCCGCGCTGGGCGCCGGTCTGCCGATCAGCGCCGGAGCGACCACCATCAACAAGGTCTGCGGCTCTGGCCTGAAGGCAGCCATGCTGGCCAGCGACCTGATTCGCGCCGGCAGCGCCGATGTCGTGGTCGCCGGCGGTATGGAGTCGATGACCAACGCGCCCTACCTGATGGACCGCGGTCTGCGCATGGGTCACACCCAGGCCCTGGATCACATGTTCTACGACGGGCTGCAGAACCCCTACGACAACAACATGATGGGCGTGTTTGCCGAGAAATGCGCAGCCGAGTACAGCTTCAGCCGCGAAGAGCAGGACGCTTTTTCCAGGGCTTCCATCGAGCGGGCCACGGCGGCGATGGAAAGCGGTGCCTTCGATGATGAAATCACCCCGGTCCAGGTCAAGACGCGCAAGGGTGAGGTGGAGATTACTGCCGACGAAGAGCCGCCGCGCTGCAACGTCGACAAGATGGCCTCGCTGCGCCCGGCGTTTGCGAAAGACGGCACCATCACCGCGGCCAGCTCGTCGAAGATTTCCGACGGCGCCGCCGCGTTCGTGATGATGAGCGCCGACGAAGCCGATCAGCGCGGCCTGACGCCGCTGGCACGGGTGGTCGCGCACGCCACCCACAGCCAGGAGCCGGAGTGGTTTACCACCGCCCCGGTCGGCGCGATTGCCAAGGCCCTGGAAAAGGCCGGCTGGACGGCCGACCAGGTCGACCTGTGGGAGATCAACGAGGCCTTCGCCACCGTCACCATGGCGGCGATGAAAGAACACGGGCTCGACCACGCCAGGGTCAACGTCCATGGCGGTGCCTGTGCCCTGGGTCATCCCATCGGCGCCAGCGGTGCGCGCATCCTGGTCACACTGATCCATGCTTTGAGAAAGCACAATCTCAAGACCGGCGTGGCGTCGCTGTGCATCGGCGGCGGCGAAGCCGTGGCCATGGCAGTCGAGCTGCTGTAAGCGATTGATCGACCGTGTCCGGTGATTTCGTCAAGATTGTCGAGGTGGGGCCGCGCGACGGCCTGCAGAACGAGCCCTATACCGTGCCCACCTCGCTCAAGCTCGACCTGATCGACCGGCTCGGCGAAACCGGTCTGAAGGTGATCGAGTCAACCAGCTTTGTCAGCGATCGAGCCATCCCGCAGATGGCCGACGCCGAAGAGCTGATCGCCGGTTTGCAGCGGCGCGCGAATGTGCGCTACCCAGCCCTGGTCCCCAACGAGCGCGGCTACGACCGCGCCCGTTCGGTCGGGGTCGACGAGGTGGCCCTGTTCACCGCCGCCTCGGAGGCTTTCAATCAGCGCAACATCAACTGCAACATCGAGGAATCCCTGCGCCGCTTCGCACCGGTACTGCATCGGGCGCGCGACGACGGCGTGCGCGTGCGCGGCTACGTCTCCACCGTGCTCGGCTGCCCCTACCAGGGCGACGTGCCGATCGGCGACGTGGTCCGCGTGGCCGAAGCGCTGTTCGAGGCCGGCTGCGAGGAAATTTCCCTGGGCGACACCATCGGCGTGGGCACGCCGCGCAAGGCCGGCGAGATGCTGCGCGCGGTCAGCCAGTCCATCCCCATGGCCCAGCTGGCCGTCCATTTCCACGACACCTATGGTCAGGCCCTGGCCAACATCATGACCTGCCTGGAACAAGGTGTACGCGTGGTCGACAGCTCGGTAGCCGGCCTGGGCGGCTGCCCGTACGCGCGCGGTGCAACCGGCAACGTGGCCACCGAAGACGTGGTCTACATGCTCGAAGGCTCCGGGCTGCAGACCGGCATCGACCTGCAGCAGCTGGCCCGGGTCGGCGACTGGATCGCCGGCGAGCTGGGTCGACCGCGTTCGCGCGCCGGGCAGGCGGTGCTGAAGCGACACTGAGCATTTTTTCGGGCGGGGAACCGCAGATGAACGCGGATGAACGCCGATCAACGGCATCTTTCATGGCCGAAACAAGAAGGAAAATCATGGACAAAACTTCCGTCAGGGCCGTCATCACCGGCGGCGTTTCCGGCCTCGGCCTCGCCGTGGCCAGGCGCCTGGTCGCCGACGGCGGGCGGGTGGCGCTTTTCGACGTCGACACCGAGAAATGCGATGCCGCGGTAACGGAATTGGGGGCCGACGCGGCCCGGTTTTTCAAGGTGGACGTGACCAGCGAGTCCGACGTGGCCGAGTCCATCGCCGAAGCCGCCGACTGGCTGGGCGGGCTGAACGTGGCGGTCAACTGCGCCGGCATACTCGGCGCCGGGCGAGTTCTCGGCCGCGAGGGCCCGATGCCGCTGGATCGCTTTGCCGGCACGGTGATGGTCAACCTGGTCGGCAGCTTCAACGTGGCCAAGGCCGCTGCCGAACGCATGGCCCGGGGCGAGCCGGGCGAGGACGGCGAGCGCGGGGTGATCATCAACACCGCCTCGGTCGCCGCCTTCGAAGGCCAGATCGGCCAGGCCGCGTACTCGGCGTCCAAGGGCGGCGTGGTCGGCATGACCTTGCCCATGGCGCGCGAGTTCTCGCGCATCGGCGTGCGCGTGATGACCATCGCCCCGGGGATTTTCCACACCCCGATGGTCGATATCATGCCCGAACCCGCCCAGCAGGCGCTGGGCGAGTCCATCCCGTTTCCGAAGCGACTGGGGCGATCGCAGGAATTTGCCGACCTGGTCGTCCACATCCTCGAAAACCGCTATTTCAACGGCAGCGTGGTCCGCCTCGACGGGGCCGTTCGCCTGGAGCCGAAGTAACCATGCAGACTTTTGCCGAGATCGAAGAATACATCCGCGAGCACTACAAGGTCGTTCATGCCGAGCCGTTCATGCTGGCCGTCGACGTCAAGGTCGGTGAGGAAGGCCGGAGCCAGGACATTTTCCTGGCTGAACTGAAAAACAGCGACGATCGTCGTGTTCTGCGCCTGGAGACCAACGTCGCCCCGCTCGGCGAATACGACGCCGAGAAATGCCTGCGGGTCAACCTGATGCTGCGGGTCGGTTACCTGGCCGTCGGCGACCTGGACGGCATGCCGTTCATCAAACTTTGTCACAACCTGACCTACGACCTACTCAACCCGTCTTCGCTGGGTTACTTTATCAACCATCTGGCCCTGCTCGGTGACAGCATCGAGGACACCCTGACCGGGGGAGAAGATCTTTTTTAGGATTCAAACTGCCGGCCCATGATCGGGCCTTACTAGAGGGAAAACCACAAATGGACAACGTGAACCAACTGCTCGTTGACTACAACGTCATCGACCTGACCATTCGCCTGCTCGGCGCGATCCTGATCTTCATCGTCGGCCGCTGGATTGCGCGCCGGATCGTGAGCATGATCAGCAAGACCATGGGCAAGCGCGGCATCGACGAGTTGCTGATCACCTTCGTCGGCAACATCCTGGGCGTGGTCCTGCTGTTGGTCGTGGTGCTGATTGCGGTCGGTCATCTCGGCATCGAGGTCACCCCGCTGATCGCCATCCTCGGTGGCGCCGCCATCGCCGTTGGCCTGGCCCTGCAAAGCAGTCTGAGCAACTTTGCCTCGGGCATCATGCTGGTCAGTTTCCGTCCGTTCACGCGCGGCAACTTCGTCGAAGCCGGCGGCGTGTCGGGCGTGGTCCAGTCGGTGGGCATCTTCAATACCCAGCTGCAGACCCCGGACAACCGGCTGGTCATCGTCGGCAACAGCGCCATCACCGGCAGCCCCATCACCAACTACTCGGCCTATGAGACCCGGCGCATCGACCTGATCATCGGCGTGCACTACGACGACGACCTCAAACTGGCCCGCGATACGATCATGCGCGTGCTGACTTCGCACGAAAAAGTGCTCGAGGATCCCGAGCCGGCGATCATGCTGATGGAGCTGGGTGATTCCAGCGTCGACTTCGCCGTGCGGCCCTGGGTGCGGTCGGAGGATTTCTGGCCGACCCGCAGCGATCTGCTGGAACAACTCAAGGGTGAACTGGAAAACGCCGGCTGCTCGATTCCGTTCCCGCAGCGCGACGTGCACCTGTTCAACGAGTCTGCCGACAAGGCAGTCTCCGGCAGCGCGTCGGGAGAAAAGGCCGCCTGAGGCTAGTGGGCGCGGTCAGTCGTCACCGCGGTAGCTGGTGATGATGTAACCGCCCGA
>REEW01000161.1 GCA_007694885.1 Wenzhouxiangella sp.
AGCAGCTGCCCGGCCCAGGGACCGGCGAGGATGCGCGAGAGTTCCAGTACGCGAATGCCGGACAGCGGACCGCTCATGCGGCGATGGTTTCTGGCAGACCCTGGGCAGGCGGCGCCATACCCCGGACAGTTTGGGCGAACGCCATGTTCATGCCCGCATTCTCGACCAACTGGGCGACGACTGCAATGCGCACGGCCCGTGCTTTGCGGACCCGGGTGAAAAAAGCTGCAGCCGGCATTTGTCCGAACAAGTAGTGATATCGTGGAATATTTGGCCGTTGCTACCAAGAGACGGGGTATGTCAAGGCGCTTGAAAAGTCCGGAGAATCGGCGACCGCGTTATCTGCAGGTGTGCGATGCCCTGGTTGCGATGATTCGCGGTGGCGAGGTCGAGGTCGGCGACCTGTTGCCGACCGAACTGGAGCTGTGCGAGAAATTCGATGTCAGTCGCCACACGACGCGCGAAGCGCTGCGCCGCGTCGAGGCGATGGGCCTGGTCGAGCGCCGGCGCGGTTCCGGGACACGGGTCAAGGCCAGGTTCGCCCCGATGGTCTACAACCAGTTCGTCGACAGCCTCGAAGGCTTGCTCCAGTACGGCAAGATCTCACGGCTGGTCATACAACAGGCCAGACTCAGGGCGGTGCCCGGGCGCCTGGTCGATGAGCTGGGGGTCAAGGCGGGCGAGTTCGTTCCGTACCTGAACGGGATTCGCTATCAGCGTGACCTGGATCCCCCGCTGGCCCTTTGTTTGGTCGAGATCTGGGCGCCGTCGGCCGCTGACGATCAGGTCGAACGACTGCTTGATCTCAACGGCAGTGAGCGCGCGCTCCACGAGTTGCTGGATTTCATGAACCTGAGCCGGATCAGCCAGACCCTGTCAGCCGACACCCTGGATCAGACGACCGCCGAGAGGCTCGGGGCGGCGGTCGACAGTCCGGCACTCGCTGTAATTCGGCGCTATTTCGATCGGTCCGCGCGCCTGGTGCTGCTGACCAACAGCATTCACCCCAAGGACCGCTTCAGCTACACGAGCGAGTGGACCGCCTGCAAGCGAGCCTGAGTCCCCGATGGGTTTTCCGTGACCTGGTGATTGACCTTGACGAGGTGATCCGGTAAAATTCTCGCTCTTTACTACTGCACTTTTATCGGAGCACCCATCATGTACGCGGTATTTACCACCGGCGGGAAGCAGTATCGGGCAGCGGAAGGCGACGTGGTCCGCGTCGAGAAGCTGGACGCCGACAAGGGCGCGACCGTTGAAATCGACCAGGTTCTGATGGTCGGTGAAGGCGAGGATGTGCGCATCGGCACCCCCACCGTTGAAGGTGGCAGGGTGAAAGCAGAGGTGGTCGACCACGGCCGCGGCGACAAGATCCGGATCATCAAATTCCGGCGTCGCAAGCACCACATGAAGCAAATGGGCCACCGGCAGTACTATACTGATCTCAAAATCACCGGAATCGAGGGCTAAAGCAGATGGCTCATAAAAAAGCAGGCGGTTCGACTCGCAACGGCCGCGACTCCAATCCGAAGTACCTGGGCGTGAAGCGTTTTGGCGGCGAAAAAGTGCTGGCCGGCAATATCCTGGTGCGCCAGCGCGGGACCCGTTTCCATGCCGGCGACAATGTCAAGGTGGGCCGCGACCACACCCTGTTCGCCCTGTCCGACGGCAAGGTCGTGTTCGAGCAGCGCGGCAAGCCGCTGCGCAAGTTCGTCTCGGTGCAGCCCGCCGAGTAACCGGCTTCGTTCATTTGGCTCGCGAAAAGCCGGCCTGCGTGCCGGCTTTTTGTTTGGGGGCGGTAACCGCGGATGAACGCAGACTAACGCAGATACAGCCATGAAATTCGTTGACGAAGCCACGATCGAAGTTCGCGCCGGCAAGGGCGGGCCGGGTAGCGTGAGTTTTCGGCGCGAGAAGTACATTCCCAGGGGCGGACCGGACGGCGGCGACGGCGGCGACGGCGGCAGCGTCTGGCTGGAGGCCGATTCCGGTCTCAATACCCTGGCCGATTTTCGCCACGCCCGCCTGTTCAAGGCGCGCAACGGCGAGCCCGGCGCGGGGCGCCAGCGCACCGGCAAGTCGGCCGAAGACATCAGCATCCGCGTACCGCTTGGCACCATCGTCAAGGCAACCGAAACCGGCGAGCGCATCGGCGAGTTGACCGAACCGGGCCAGCGCATGCTCGTGGCCCGCGGCGGCCAGGGCGGCCGCGGCAACATCAATTTCAAATCCTCGGTCAATCGAACGCCGCGCCAGTCCACGCCCGGAACCCCCGGTGAGGCACGGGGGCTGCACCTGGAGTTGAAGGTTCTGGCCGACGTCGGCCTGCTCGGTTTTCCCAACGCCGGCAAGTCCACCCTGATCAGTGCGGTCTCGGCCGCCCGCCCCAAGGTGGCCGACTATCCGTTCACCACGCTCTATCCCAATCTCGGCGTGGTCAGCCTGGAGCCGGGCCGCAGCTTCGTGATCGCCGATATTCCCGGGCTGATCGAAGGCGCGGCCGACGGCGCGGGTCTGGGTATCCAGTTTCTCAAGCATCTGCAGCGCACCCGCCTGCTGCTGCACCTGGTCGACATCGCCCCGATCGACGGCTCGGATCCGGTCGGTCAAGTGCGCGCGCTCGAGCGTGAACTGGCCCGGTTCGACGAGGAACTGGCGCGCCGCGAGCGCTGGCTGGTTTTGACCAAGACCGACCAGGTCGACGCATCCGAGCTGGCTGAGCTCAGCGAACGGCTTGTCGCCGAGCTCGACTGGCATGGCCCATGGTTTGCGATCTCGTCGGTGGCCCGACGCGGCCTGGAGCCGCTGATTGGTCGAATCATGGTTCATCTGGAAAGCGTCGGCCGAAGCGCCGGAGACCTGGAGTACGACGAGGAGCAAGCCGATGACAACGTCTGAATTTTCCGCTTTTGAGGACCTCGGCCTGCCGCCGGCGTTGCTCGAGACACTGGCCGAGCTGGGGTACGAGGCCCCGTCATCAATCCAGTCAGCGACCATTCCCGCGCTGCTGGCCGGGCGTGATCTGGTTGGCCAGGCGCAGACCGGAACCGGCAAGACGGCTGCTTTTGCCTTGCCCATTCTGGCCCGACTTCGGCCCGACTCACCCAAGCCGGCGGCACTGGTTCTGGCCCCGACCCGCGAGTTGGCCATCCAGGTGGCCGAGGCGTTCCATCGCTATGCCGGCAAACTGCCCGGGTTTCATGTGCTGCCGATCTACGGCGGCCAGTCTTACGGGCCGCAGCTGGCGGGCCTGAGACGCGGCGCCGATGTGGTGGTGGGGACACCGGGCCGGATCATCGATCATCTCAAAAAGGGCACCCTGGACCTGAGCGCCTTGTGCACGCTGGTGCTGGACGAAGCCGACGAAATGCTGCGAATGGGCTTTATCGACGATGTCGAGCAGGTTCTTTCCAAGGCGCCGGAAAGCTGCCAGATCGCGCTGTTCTCGGCGACCATGCCGACCCCGATCCGGCGCATTGCCGAGCGCTACCTGAAATCGCCCGAACAGGTCACGATCCGCTCGAAGACGGCCACCGCTGCGGGCATCCGCCAGCGCTACTGGCTGGTCGGCGGCCTGCACAAGCTCGATGCCCTGACGCGAATCCTCGAGGTCGAGGAATTCGACGGCATGATCGTCTTTGCGCGGACCCGGGTCGCCACCGAGGAACTGGCCAGCCGCCTGGCGGCACGCGGTTTCGCGGCCCAGGCCCTGAACGGCGACGTGCCCCAGCCGCAGCGCGAAAAGATCGTCGATCAGCTGCGCAAGGGCGAGATCGACATCCTGGTCGCGACCGACGTGGCCGCCCGGGGGCTGGACGTGGAGCGCATTTCTCATGTCGTCAACTACGACATCCCCTACGACACCGAAGCCTACGTGCACCGCATCGGACGAACCGGTCGGGCGGGCCGCACGGGCGAGGCAATCCTGTTCGTCGCACCGCGGGAGCGCGGCATGCTCCGGGCCATCGAGCACGCAACCCGCCAGCCGATCGAGGTCATGGGTTTGCCCACGGTGGCCGACGTCAACGAGCAGCGCGTGGCCCGGTTCAAGGCCGCGGTATGTGCGGCCCTGGAGGCCGGGGAGCTGGATGTCTATCGTGAAGTGGCCCGCGCCTGCCAGGCCGAGACCGGGGCCGAGATGATCGACATCGCGGCAGCGCTCGCCCGCCTCCACCGCGGTGACGACGAGTTGTTGCTGACCGAGCGCGCCGAGGCGGCGACCTCGGGAGCGTTCCGGGAGCGACCGCCGCGCCCGGACAAGCGCGGCGGCGAGCGCTCGGGCCGTGGGCACGACGATGCCGACAAGGCGACGTACCGCATCGAGGTCGGGCACGTCCACGGCGTCAAGCCCGGCAACATCGTCGGGGCGATTGCCAACGAGGGTGGGCTGGATGCGGCTGCGATCGGCCGGGTGGCGATCCGCGATCAGTTCAGCCTGGTCGATCTGCCGGGATCGCTGGATGCGGCCGTGCTGGAGCATTTGTCTGCGGTGCGCGTGGCCGGTCAGGCCTTGCGGATTCGACGCGATCGCGGGCCGGGCGCCGGCGGCGCGGACTTCACCACACCGGAGCGAAGCGATCGGGGCGGCAAGCCCGCCGGCAAGCCTGCTGGCAAGGGCCCGCGCAAGGACCACGCCCGGCCCGGACAACGGCCCCACGAAAAGCGCAAGCCCGGCGCCGCCGCTGGTGGCAAAAGCCGCACCCCGCCCAAGGCCGGACCGGCCGCGGATGCAGGCAATTCCGCAGCGGGCGAACGGCGCGAGGAAAAACCGGAACGGCGTCGCCCCCTGGTGACCCGGGCCGAGCGCAAGGCCGGCCACGGAGCGCGCCGCAAGTCCAGAAAATAGGGACTGCAAGTCTCATCAGCGTTACCGGGTGCTTCGAGCCGTCCGCGGCGATCGGCTT
>REEW01000110.1 GCA_007694885.1 Wenzhouxiangella sp.
GATCGTCCGGGTTGCGCGCAATGCTGTTGGAGATGCCGATCAATTCGGCGCGCAGCTCGGTCACCGGTGCGTTGACCGGGGTCAGGCCCTGCGGCTCGCCGACCGTGTTGTACAGGACAATGGTGCCGATCGGGATGGCCACGGCCAGCGCCGCGATCAGCCCCAGACCGACGCTGCGCTGATTGCCCAGGCTGTTCAGACGTGCGCGCAAGGCCTTGCGCCGCTTGGCATAGTCGGCCGGATCCAGCTCGTCGATCAGGTCGTCCAGAGCCTCGATTTGACGTTGGAGGCGTGCACGTTCCGGGTTGGCGCTGCGCACCAGCGGCAGCGACACGAACAGTATCGCGACAATGACCGCGACGGCGGCAAGGATTAAAAAAGTAGGGGTCATTGCAGAGCCTGGCGCCTTTTGTTGATGATGATGAACGCTGTAAGCAGGCCGCCCAGCATCAGCAGGAACGGGCCGGCCCAGAGCAGCAGCGTCTGGCCGGTGAGCGGTGGACGGTAGAGTACGAAGTTTCCGTAGCGGTCGACCATGAACTGGCGGATTTCGTTATCGTTATGGCCTTCCTGCAAAAACCTCAATACAAGCATGCGCTTGTCGCGTGCCAGCGGCGCGGTGGACTCGATCAGCGACTCGTTTTGGCAGACGGTGCAGCGCATCTCGGAAATGAGCGCGCGGAAACGACGCTCCTCGGTTGGGCTGCTGAAATTCAGGATCTCGATGGGCGTCACCATCTGACCCATTCTGCCGCGCTGCACGGATGCCTCTGGCGTCAAGCCGCCTCCGGCCGGCTCCACCGGGTGGCTGGCACGTTCGTCCGCTTGCGCCAGCGCCTGGGGTATCAAGCCGGGCCCGGCCAGCAGGACGGCCGCAGCAATCAGGGATGCCGACAGGATTGTGAAGTATTTCGGGATCATAAACCTACATTGCTCCGTCAAGCCGGGTCATTGCGCGGCCCGGCGCTTTCTCATGCTGACAATAAAAGCGGCGATCAGTCCGATGACCAGCAGAACGATCGGGCCGACTTCCAGCAGCAGTCGATGGCCCGGAAACGCTGACTGGTACAGGACGGCTTCCCCATACTCATCGACCATGAAAAGTCGAATCTCGAAGTCGGCGCGGTCGTCCTGAAGCATCCGGAACACGGCCGCGCGCATTTCTCGCGCCTGCGGCGCCGTCGATTCGGCCAGCGACTGCTCCGGGTTTTCGAGACAGCGCATGTTGCTGGTCAGGCCATGGAAGCGACGTTCCTGGAGCGGACTGCGAAAGGAAAAGCTCTCGATCGGGCTCGACCCCGCATCGGTGGCCGCGGGCGCGAGGACGGCTTGCCCATCGGTCTGCGCCGGCACTGGCTGGGTTGGGCTGATCAGCGCCAGCAGGAACGCCAGGCCCAGAAGCCCGACCGGCTTGTAAACGACAAGGGAAAAAGTCATGACCCGGCGTCTTCCCGCATCTGTCGGATACGGTTCATCAGGTCGTCGTAGGAGTTGGCATCCACCGGACCGATATGCTTGTGTCGAATCACACCGCGGTGATCCACCAGAAAGGTCTCCGGCGCCCCGTACACGCCAAGCTCGATGGCTGCCATGCCCTCGACATCGACCATGTGCATGGTCCATGCGTCCCCGAAGCGCTCGATCCAGGCCAGGGCATCATCGCGTTCATCGCGCCAGTTCAGACCAATCATCGGTACGTTTGCTTCTTCGCCGAGACGGGTGATATAGGGGTGCTCGGTCACGCACGACGGGCACCAGCTACCCCAGACGTTGAGGATGAACGGTTGTCCGCGCAATTCGGCGGTGCTGTAGGTGACGTCGGAGTCCAGCAGGCAGGGCAGGGTGAAGTTGGGCACCTCGCGCCCGATCAGGGGCGAGGCGACCTGGCGCCGCTGCTCGGCCGTCGGCAGGCTGACGACCAGCAGCCAGATCAGCCCGAGGAAAATCAGCAGCGGGACCACCATGCGGATCATGCAGGCTGCGCTCCCTCCGAACCGGCGGGCGATTCGTCCGTGGCACGGTACGGTTTCCAGTAGCGCTTGTCGCTGGCCGCGGTCAGGGCACCCAGAGTGACCATGAAAGCACCGAACCAGATCCAGCGCACAAAGGGATGGATCTGGATGCGGATGCTCCAGGCACCCGTTCCGTCACTGAGCGGCTCACCCATGGCGATGTAGAGGTCGCGCGTGAACCCGGGGCGCAGGGCGACCTGGGTCATGACCTGCTGGCCGCGGTGGTAGAGCCGCTGCTGCGGATTGAGCCGGGTGATTTCGCGGTCGCCGCGGTAGACGACGAAGCGGCCTTCTTCGGCAATCCAGTTCTTGCCCTTGACCGAGGCGATCTCCTCAAGATGCCAGTTGTAGCCGGCGACTTCGCGGGTGTCCCCGGGAGCAAAGCGAACGGTGCGCTCGTAGGTCATGGATTCGACCATGGCAACACCGATCACGAAGACCCCGACCCCGGCATGCGCCAGGATCATTCCGGTCTGGCCACCGGTCAGGCGCAGACGGCGCGCGGCCTTTTTCTGGTGCCACAGAAACGTCAAGGCGCCCAGTATCAGCCAGAGCCCGCCAATCCAGCCGCTGATCGCGCGCACATTGAGTGCGCCCAACAGTGCGGCGATGGCGGTGCCGGCAACGATGGCGGCAATGAAGCTGACCGTCAGCGGTGAAACCACGCGCTTGATGTCGTCCTGGCCCCAGCGGGTAAACGGACCCAAGGGCATCAGCGCGACGATCGGAATCATCATCAGAATGAACATGACGCTGAAGTACGGCGGTCCGACCGAGATCTGGCCCCAGCCCATGAGGTCGATGAGCAGCGGGTAGAGCGTGCCGAGGATGACCATGCCGGCAGCCACCGTCATGAATACGTTGTTGACCAGCAAGGTCGACTCGCGGCTGACATAGCCAAAGCCCTGGCCGGTCATGACGCGCGGTGCGCGCACCGCGTAGAGGGCCAGGGCCGCACCGGTGACCAACACCATGTAGCTGAGGATGAACACGCCGCGCTCGGGATCCACAGCGAATGCGTGCACCGAGGTGAGTACGCCGGAACGGACGATGAAGGTACCGAGCAGCACGGTGGAAAACGCGGCGATCGACAGCAGGATGGTCCAGGCCGGGAAGGCGCCGCGCTTTTCCGTCACTGCCTGGGCATGGATCAGCGCCGTGGCGATCAGCCAGGGAATGAACGAGGCGTTTTCGACCGGGTCCCAGAACCACCAGCCGCCCCAGCCCAGCTCGTAGTAGGCCCACCACGACCCCAGCATGATGCCGGCGCTCAGGAAAGCCCAGGCGCCTAGCGTCCAAGGGCGCGACCAGCGCACCCAGTCGCGCTGCATGCGCCCGCTGAGCAGGCCGGCGATGGCAAAGGCGAAAGCCACCGACATGCCGACGTAGCCCATGTAGAGCATCGGCGGATGAATGATCATGGCCCAGTCCTGGAGCAGCGGATTGAGGTCCTGACCATCGGCTGGGCCGGGGAGAATGCGGTCGAAGGGGTTCGAGGTCAGGATGGTGAACAGCAAAAAGCCGACCGAGATCATGCCCATGACGGCCAGCACTCGCGCCATGAAGTAATTCGGCAACACCCTGCGCGACAGCAGGGCCACGGCCAGCATCCAGCTGCCGAGAATCAGCATCCACATCAGCAGCGAGCCTTCATGGCTGCCCCAGGTGGCCACAAGGCGGTAGTACCAGGGCAGCAGCAGATTGGAGTTGATCGCCACGTTGACCACGGTGAAGTCGTGGCGAACGAACAGGGTCGCCAGCGAGACGAACGCCGCCAACAGGAACACGAAGTGGCCGACGACGAGCGAAGGCGCCAGGTTCATCATGGCCTGGTTGTTGCGGTAGGCACCCCAAAGCGGCACGGTGGCGAGGAGAGCGGCCAGGATCAGGGCAAGAATCAGAGAGATTTGACCAAATTCGGCGATCATGCAGAAGTCCTCGTCTTGTCAAGCGCTAGGGGAAAACGCCGACGCTGGGAGACAGGCGCCGGAATTCCTGAATCAGTATTTTAGATGCATTGTTTGACCGGGCGTCAGTCATTTCACCCGGTCGCTGCGGACTAGTAGTTGTAGCTGCTTTTCGTCTCGGTGCCCGGCATGCTGACCTGGTGGGGTGTGCCGGCTGCGTCCAGGGCCCTGGCAACTTCGTTGGGCATGTAGGTTTCGTCGTGGCGAGCCAGCACTTCGCGAGCGTGAAACACGCCGTTGTCGAGGCGCCCATGGGCAATCACGCCCTGGCCTTCGCGAAACAGGGTCGGCAACAGGCCGATAAAGGTCACCGGGATGGTGTGGGCACCGTCGGTGACTGAAAAGCTGACCTCCATGCTTTGCGGGTCGCGGCTGACGCTGCCCTCGGCCACCAGGCCACCCAGCCGAAGGTGACGGTCATCGGGCATGGTCTGGGCATACACGTCGGAGGGGCTGACGAAAAACGTCAGGTTGTCCTGCAGCGCCGTGAGAGCGACAGCGGTCGCAGCGCCTACGCTCAAGATCACAGCGCCAACGATGGTCAGGCGCTTTTTACGGGTGGGTGTCATTGCTGTACTCTCCTCGGGCCAGGGCCACTTCTTCCCGGATTTCGGCTTCCAGTCGCCTTCTCCGCAGAACAGGCTGAATGACCTGCCAGGCGACGATTATGCCAAATATGCCGTAGCTCGTCCATACGAACGCGGCGAATTCGAACTCAGGAATCATGCGCTTGCTCCCATTTTCTGCCTGACCCAGCCCTTGCGGCGGTCCTGTTCGACCAGTTCATTGCGCGAGCGGTCGAGCAGGGCGGCCGTGAACAGCAGTTTGGTGGCCACGATCATCCAGATCAGCGGCGGTTTCATGCTGGCATCCATGGTGGATTCGCCGACAAAGCTGATGCCGCGACCCTGGTGCAACGTGG
>REEW01000045.1 GCA_007694885.1 Wenzhouxiangella sp.
AGCAGGGCCTTGACCGCGCCGTCGCGTTCGTCGAAGCGGTGGGCGACCAGGCCGGAGTCGCGGTCCAGGCCCAGGGTCAGCTGGGTCATGTCGTTGGAGCCGATCGAGAAGCCGTCGAAGAACTCCAGGAACTCTTCGGCCAGCAGGGCGTTGGAGGGCAGTTCGCACATCATGATGATCTTCAGGCCGTTGTCGCCGCGCTTGAGGCCGAACTGCGCCATCACCTCGATCACTTCGCGCGCCTCGTCCAGGGTGCGCACGAACGGCACCATGGCCCAGACGTGGTCCAGGCCCATGTGCTCGCGAACTTTCTTCAGCGCCCGGCATTCCAGTTCGAAGGCCGGCTTGAAGCTCTCGTCGACGTAGCGCGAGGCGCCGCGCCAGCCGATCATGGGGTTTTCCTCGTGCGGCTCGAAGGCCTCGCCGCCGATCAGGTTGGCGTACTCGTTGGTCTTGAAGTCCGACAGGCGCACGATGACCGGGTTGGGGCCGAAGGGTGCGGCGATGGTGGCGATGCCTTCGGCCAGCTTGTCGACGTAGAAACTGACCGGATCGGCGTAGCCGGCGATGCGCTTGTCGATTTCGGCCTTGAGGTCTTCGGACTGGCGGTCGTATTCGAGCAGGGCGCGCGGGTGGATGCCGATCATGCGGTTGATGATGAACTCCAGCCGGGCCAGGCCGATGCCGTGGTTGGGGATCTGGGCGAAGTCGAAGGCGCGGTCCGGGTTGGCCACGTTCATCATGATCTTCAGCGGCGCTTCGGGCATGTCCTCGAGGCTGTCTTCGGCGACGCTGAACTTCAGGCTGCCCTTGTAGATGCGCCCGGTATCGCCCTCCGAGCAGGCCACGGTGACCTCGGTATCGTGCGGGATGGCGGAGGTGGCGTCGCCGCAGCCGACCACGGCCGGAATGCCCAGCTCGCGCGCGATGATGGCGGCGTGGCAGGTCCGCCCGCCGCGGTTGGTGACGATGGCCGAGGCGCGTTTCATGATCGGCTCCCAGTCCGGGTCGGTCATGTCGGTGATCAGGACGTCGCCGGCCACGACATCGTGAATCTGGTCCAGGCTTTCGATCACCTTGGCGGTGCCCTGGCCGATGCGCTGGCCGATGGCCCGGCCTTCGGACAGCACGTCGCCGGTTTCTTCCAGGCGGAAGCGCTCCATGGTCTGATCGCTGCGGCTCTTGACCGTCTCCGGGCGGGCCTGGAGGATGTACAGCTCGCCGGTCTCGCCGTCCTTGCCCCACTCGACGTCCATCGGCCGGCCATAGTGGTTTTCGATGGTCACGGCCATCCGGCCCAGGGCTTCGGCCTCTTCGTCGCTGATCGAAAAAGCGCGCCGCAGGTCGTCCGGGGTCTGGTCGGTGACCACGCCGCGTTCGGGACGAAAGCGCATGCGCGTGGCCTTCGAGCCCAGGGTTTTGCGCAGCAGGGCCGGCTTGCCGGATTCCAGGCTGGGCTTGAACAGGTAGAACTCGTCCGGGTTGACCGCGCCCTGGACCACGCTTTCGCCGAGGCCGTAGCTGGAAGTAATGAACACCACCTTGCGGTAGCCGGATTCGGTGTCGAGCGAGAACAACACCCCGGCCGCGCCGTCGCCGGCGTTGACCATCAGCTGGACACCGGCCGACAGGGCGACGTCGTGGTGCTCGAAGCCGTGGTGGACGCGGTAGGCGATGGCGCGGTCGTTGTAGAGGCTGGCGAACACGGCGCGGATTTTTTCGAGCACGTCGTCGATGCCGCGGACGTTGAGAAAACTTTCCTGCTGGCCGGCGAACGAGGCATCGGGCAAATCCTCGGCGGTGGCCGAGGAGCGGACCGCCACGGCCACGTCGTCGCCGTATTGTTCGCGCATTTTGCCGAACGCATCGCGAATCTCGCTTTCCAGGCGCTCGGTCAGGGGGGTGTCCATGATCATGCCGCGAATCTTCTGGCCGGCCGCGGCCAGCGCGCGCGTGTCTTCGGTGTCCAGCGTTTCCAGTTCGTCGCGGATCCGTTTGGCCAGCCCGGACTGGTCGAGAAAGAGACGGTAAGCCTCTGCTGTTGTTGCGAAACCTCCCGGCACACTCACGCCGGCCTCACTGAGATGGCTGATCATCTCCCCCAAAGAGGCGTTTTTTCCGCCGACCCGTTCAAGGTCAGCCATGCCCAGCTTGTCCAGCCAAAGGATATACTCGCTCACTTCTTCTCCCTGCAAACGCTAGTTGTGAATCGCAACCTCCATTGTAAACGCCC
The DNA here is from genome assembly GCA_007694885.1 of Wenzhouxiangella sp. Classification (GTDB taxonomy): domain Bacteria; phylum Pseudomonadota; class Gammaproteobacteria; order Xanthomonadales; family Wenzhouxiangellaceae; genus Wenzhouxiangella. The sequence goes on from REEW01000045.1 coordinate 2,234, forward strand.
GGGGCCGCCCATGAGACGTACAGTGTTCTTCGTTTCCGACGGTACTGCCATTACCGCCGAAACCTTTGGTCACAGCCTGCTGACCCAGTTTCAGGGCGTCGATTTCCGCGAAATCCGGCTGCCGTTCGTGGACTCTTCGGCCAAGGCCGAGGACGCGGTTTCATTGATCAACAAGGCGGCCGAAGCGGGCGAGGACAAGCCGCTGGTGTTCAGCACCATCGTCAACCACAAGGTCGGCAAGGTCCTGACCGACGCCCACGCCCACATCTTCGATATGTTCGCCACCTTCATGGAGCCGCTTGAACGGGTGCTCGGCATCGAAAGCTCGCCGCGTGTGGGCAGAGCCCACGGCATGGGCGACTCAGACAGCTATGAAGACCGCATGGAGGCGACCAACTACGCCCTGACCCACGATGACGGCATCAGCAAGCGCCTGGACAAGGCCGAGGTGATCCTGGTCGGCGTGTCGCGCTCGGGCAAGACCCCGACCTGTTTGTACCTGGCCCTGCACTACGGCATCAAGGCGGCCAACTATCCGCTGACCGAAGAAGATCTGGAACAACCTCGCCTGCCCGCTTTCATGCGCGAAAACAAAGACAAGCTGTTCGGTCTGACCATCGATCCGGAGCGGTTGTGCAAGATCCGCGAGACCCGGCGCCCGGGCAGCCGCTACGCCTCGATCAAGCAATGCCGCTACGAAGTGGAATCCGCCGAGAGTCTGCTGCGTTCCGAAGGCGTTGCTGTCCTGTCGTCGACCGGTTCGTCGGTCGAGGAGCTGGCCAGCCGCATCATCCTGCACCTTGGGCTGGGCAAGGACGTCGCCTGAGCAGGGCCGCCGGCGCGGTGTCCCCGACCCGCTGTGAGCTGTCAGGGGGATAGGCGAAATCGAATGGCTGTGCTACCATCCTCCGGCCATGCTGACCAGAGTCCGAAATCTGCATCCGCCGACCCGCGTGCTGGCACGCCGGTTGCCGGATTTGCACAGCGCCGTTTTCCGGGCGCTGAACGTCCTGCTGCCTGACGGAATCGGGCGCAGCGACTGCCTTGTTTCCAGGATCGGCTCCGGTCCGGACCTGTTCCTGCAGGTCATCGAACGGCACAACTACACCAGCTACATCCGCCTGACCTACGTCATCGGCGACGAGCAGCAGCACAACCCGAACGCGCACATCCGCATTTATCACGATGCGCGCATGGCCGAGGCGACTGCCTTCAGCCCGGAACAGGGCATCCAGCGCTTCGCCGGGCCCGAAATTCCCATGCACGGTCTGGTCATCCGCAACTGGCGCCTGAACCAGGCCCTGCTGAAGTGGCTGGACTACCTGCTGGCCCAGGGCCACGGCGCCAACACGCTCAAGCCGGTGGAAGAAACGCCGCCGTTTCTGAGCCTTCCCGAAGACCAGGAAGCCGCCGGCTGACCCCACGCCGGGGCCGATTGTTCTGGCCCTGGTGTTGCGCTTTGGTTACAATCCAATCCCGGAAGGCGAGTCTCTGGATTCGCCAATGGCACAAGCGGGTCGGCTGCCGGTCAGCCTGACCCGTTTCGCGTACCCGGAGGTCGTCCATCTTGTCCCGAATGCAGGCAATACTGGCGCTGGAAGACGGAGTCACGTTTTCCGGCCATGGCATCGGCGCGCCCGGCCACAGCGTCGGCGAAGTCGTGTTCAATACCGCCATGACCGGTTACCAGGAGATCCTCACCGACCCCAGCTACGCCGGCCAGCTGGTCACGCTGACGGCCGCGCACGTCGGCAATACCGGGGTCAATTCGGCCGACCCCGAGTCCGATCGCATCCACTGCAAGGGCCTGATCATCCGCCACTACCCGCGCCGCTACAGTTCGTGGCGGGCCCAGGGCTCGCTGTCCGACGAGCTGGCCGCCCATGGCATACCGGGCATCGCCGGCCTGGATACGCGCAGCCTGACCATCCACTTGCGCGAGCACGGGGCAAAAAACGGCTGCCTGATGGTCGGCGAGACCGTCGATGCCGAGCAGGCCCTGGCCCTGGCGCGGGCCTGCGAACCGATGACCGGCCAGGACCTGGCCAGCCGGGTCTGCTGTGCTGAACCCTATTCATGGACCGAGGGCACGCTGGACCTGACCAGCGGCCGTTTCGGGGCTTCGAGCGGGCGCCATCACGTGGTCTGCTATGACTTCGGCGTCAAGCGCAATATGCTCCGGTTGCTGGTCGATGCCGGCTGCCGGGTCACGGTGGTACCGGCGAAAACGCCGCTGGACGAGGTCCTGGCCCTGGCCCCGGACGGGGTGTTGTTGTCGAACGGGCCGGGCGACCCCGAGCCCTGCGATTACGCGGTCACGGCGATTCGCGGCCTGCTCGAGCGTGGCGTGCCGACCTTCGGCATCTGCCTGGGCCACCAGCTGCTGGCCCTGGCCGGCGGCGCCCGCACGGTCAAGATGAAGTTCGGCCACCACGGCGCCAACCACCCGGTCAAGGACCTGGCCACCGGCCAGGTTCTGATCACCAGCCAGAACCACGGCTTTGCCGTCGACGAGGACTCCCTGCCCGAGACCGTCATCCCCACCCACCGCTCCCTGTT
>REEW01000016.1 GCA_007694885.1 Wenzhouxiangella sp.
GAATGCAGACGTTGTTGGCGTCATGGCGCTTGACCGCGCGCGAGACGTCCAGGTTCAGGCCGTCGGACCACATGTAGTTGGAAAACATCCAAACGCCGCGCCCGAACTTGCGGTACGGCCCCTCGAAAAACTCTTTGGGCGGCAGGTAGGTGATGGGGATCGGCTGATAACGCTCCAGCAGACGGCCGCCCTCCCAGGTCTTCAGGGAACTGAAAATCATCCCCAGGGCCAGGGGGTAATGGTTTTCCATGTGCGGCATGAAATAGACCGGGATGCGGCCGTCGGGCTCGATGTCGCGCCAGGTCGGCGCCCGGGCCGCCTGCTTCGGCGCGCGCACCGTTGCCTCCTGGTGGACCGCCGCGGTCTCCCCGGACGCGACCAGCAGGCCGCGTTCGACCAGCCAGGCCACCGCAGCTTCCCGCCACGACCCGCCGGCCAAGTCCGACGGGAGGGGCAAGTCATCCATCTTTCGTCCGTCTAGGAAGGAGGCCAGCAAGGTCGCAAGCCGGGCATCGAGCAGGTACTCGCGCTGATCGCGCGCCGACCAGGCAGCGAACCCGGACCACGCCGGATGGAGGGCGAAATTGCGCGCCAGCCGCCAGGTCTGATCGGACGCAGGTGCCGAAAGCGATGCCAGCGAAGCCGGGTTCACCACCGGGTCCGCGGCGGGGACGTCGACCGCGGCCGCGTCGACCAGGATTCCGCGCTGGTGAAGCAGGCTCAGACGGCGGGCCAGGGCCTCGCGCGAGGCGCCCCGGGCAACCAGGGCCTGAACGGCCTGGACGGCGTCGCGGGGGGCGAGAAACTCGGCCAGTATCGGCAGCTCTTCCGGACCGATGGCCAGCGAGGCGGTCGCGCCGCTCAGCCGTCCGGCCAGCAGCTGACCGCGGTGATGCAGGATCACGATCCCGTCGGCAATCTTCAGTTTTCTCACGGGCATGCTCTTGCAGGCTTGAATTCCAAGGAGTCGGCAGGCTATCACGTCCGGATCAAGCGTCACAAACCTCAGCCCGGCCGAACAAACACATAATAATGCCCGACATGATGACGCTGACGATAGCGTAGCGGTGCATCGTCGACCAGTTCCAGCCCGGCCTCACGGTACGGATGGTGCCAGTCCGGGTCGGCCATGAGACGATTGGCGGCGAGCATGTCCTCGAGCCTGGCCCGCCCGCTAACGAGCTGCGCGCGGGCATCTGCCAGCGCGCCACGCGAGGCCTTGAGCCCGGCTTCATCGACGGCGCCGACGTGGCGAATCATGGCCAGCGCATAGGAGTACAGCGGGGATGGCTTGCGCTGATGGCGGGTCATCAGGTCGCGGCCGGCCCGCTCCAGGCGGCGGCGAAAATCCGCCGAAGCCAGCTGGCCGGAAAGCCAGGCGCCGAGCAGGCGCGGAATGTTCAGCTCGTCGAGCAGACGGTATTCATCGGCCTCGCCGCGCATGGTCGCGAGCATGTCGGATTCCAGGGCATGGCACAGCATGGCCAGGCGCCCGCCGGGCTTGAGCATGGCCGCCAGGCGCGGCCCGACGACGGCCGGATCGCAGTACTCCAGGCCGTACTGGCTGGCAACCAGGTCGAAGCGGGCCGGCTCGGAGTCGAAGCGCTCCAGCGGCGTGCGGTCGACGAACCGGATCCGCTCCAGCAGGCTCTCCAGACCGGCGTGCTCAGCGGCCGCCCGGCGCGGTTGGATGCGCGCGGCATCGACGGCGGTGATGCGGAAAGCGCGATCGTGATCGCGGGCAAAAGAAGCCGCCAGCAGGGCCAGAGCGCCATTGCCGGTACAGGCATCCAGCACTTCGGCGGGGTCGGGCAGATCGGCAAACAAGGCGTGCCAGAAACGCGCGATTTCGCCGTCGTAGTTGGCCCGGAAGTCGTCGGGCAGCGAGGTCAGAACGCCGCGCGCCCAGTAGGTGGACCAGTGGTCGGCATCGGCTTGGCTGGCATGGCGCTCAGGCATGGGAAATCAAACGGGAAGGCTGCTCACGAAAAACAGTCTGGCATAAAAAAGGCGGGCGTCTTGCGACGCCCGCCCGTTTGCTTGCAACTTCTTTCCTGTAAAGCTTAGAAGCTCTGGGTGTACCGCACGTAGGTGGTACGCCCGTAGGCATCGTACAGGTTGAAGTCGTAGTCACGGCTTCCGACGTTACCCAGACCGATCGCCGGGGTCCGACCCCAGATATTGCGGGCACCGACGGTGACGCGACCGTTCCACGGGGTGAAGTAGTTCACCTGGGCGTCGTGGGTCAACCAGCTCGGGGCGCGACCTACGCAAATGGCCTGGTTCTCGAACTCACCAGATTCCATGTTGTTGCACTGGCCGCTGATGTAGTTGAAGTTGTAGGCCACCGAGAAGTCACCCCAGTTGTAGCGGTTGTCCAGGTTGGCACGATAGCGAGGCGTACCCGGATCACGAACCAGCTGACGGCCGCCATCAACCGACTGCGTCTGCAGACGAGACACGTTCAGGTTATGGCCGACCTGGCCGGCACCCAGACCCCAGTCGGCCTGCAGGTTCAGGTCGAAGAACGAGGTGTTGAGATTACCTTCGTTACCGAACCCGGTATCGATCCGGACGATGGAACCGTTCGGTGCGCGGGTGACGCCCAGGCCGGCCGGAATCGGATCACCAGCCAGTTCCCGATTGATCAGGCCCTGCGAGGAGAAGAACGCGATCCGGTCGGTGATCTCGATGTTGGCGTAATCGAGGGTACCGCTGAACCAGTTGGTCGGCTGGAAGGCAATACCGATCGAAAACTGTTCGGACTGCTCGGACTCCAGGTCCGGGTTGGCGATGCGGAAGGCGTTGATCTGCGTGGTGCAGTTCTCCGGCTGGGCCTGGTTGATACAGGTTTGCGGATCCGAGACCGAATCAGCCGAGAAGGCTTCCTGCTGGGTCAGAATCGGGAAGTCCGGCGCGCGGAACCCTTCACCCCAGGAGCCGCGGAACACGTAGCCGGCGATCGGCTCGTAGCGGAACGAGATCTTGGGCGAGAAATCCGAGCCATAGTCGCTGTAGTCATCGTAGCGTGCGGCGATGGACAACTCGAAGCCGTCGAATGCCGGGATCAGCACTTCGCCGAACAGCGAGGTGATGTCGCGTTCGCCCTGGGCCGAGTTGCCGGCCGAACCGCCGATCTGGCCGGCTTCGGACAACGAGTCGTACTGGTCGTCGTAGATTTCCTCGCGGTACTCGGTACCGATGAACCACTGGATCGGGGCGTTGTTGACTTCACCCAGATCAAAGGCGGCCGAGGCGAAGAACTCGTTCTGGTCGAACTTGCTGATCCGCGAAATCGTCGCCTTCATGGCGTTGAGGACGTCGTCCGGGTTGTCGAACGGATTGGCCACGTCATAGATGCCGCGCTCGATGAAGTCATATGCGGTCGAGCGGACCAGGTAGTTGTAGCCGATATCGAACACCTTGTTGCGGGTGAAGCGGAAGCCGGCTTCGACATCGACCTCGCCGACCACGCCCTGAACGCCGGCGAGCAGGTCGTACAGCTCCGAATCGATGTAGCTGTCGCGATTGCCGAGTGCGTCAAAGCGGTGCCAGATGTTGACCGGCTGCGGGTCCAGGCCCAGCGCCGGATCGAACATCGGGCTGTCCGGGTTGGTCGGGTTGTTCGGGCTGTTGGCCGTGACCGGGGCATTGAAGAAGCTGGAGTCCGGTACCGGCGCGTAGCGACCGAAGGAACGGGTCTTGGCCACCCACATGTCGGAAAACACGTTCCAGTCATCGGCAAATTCGTGCTGACCGCGCAGGAACAGCGACTGGTTGGTGACCGAGGCTTCGTCCGCGGAAACGCGGGTGAAGTCATATCCACAGAAATCGCCGGAAAGCGAAGCCGCAGACTGGGTAAGCCGGAACGCCGGCTGTTCGTCGGTCGGGCAGGCATTCGGCAACGCGGTCCAGTTGAAGTTGTCGAACGGGCCGTCCAGGGTGGTGAAGTTGTTGCCGTACAGGGAGTTACCCGGCTGAGTCCAGAAGAAGTCGCGAGCGAAAATGATGTCGCGGCTGTTGTAGGAGACACCGCCGATCAGGCTGGAGCGATCCGAGGAAGCGCCAAAGGTGATGTAGCCTTCCTTGCGATCGCCGCCGGAGGGCTCGACATCAGCCGCGCCGATCATGAACTCCGCGCCTTCGAAGTCGGAGCGCAGGACCACGTTGACCACGCCGCCGATGGCGTCGGAGCCGTACACGGCCGAGGCGCCGTCGGTCAGGATTTCGATCCGCTCAATGGCGCCCATCGGAATCATGTTCAGGTCGGCCGAGTCGCCGGTCAGCGGGGCCTGCGGCATGCGCCGGCCGTTGACCAGGACCAGGGTACGGGACGAGCCGAGACCGCGCAGGCTGATGGTCGAGACGGACTGGGCCGACGAACCGGACTGCGGGCGGAACGAACCGCTGGTGTTGAACGGGATGTTTCGAATCAGGTCGGCTGCGTTGGACTCGCCGCTCAGTTCGATGGTCTCACGATCGATGACGGTGACCGGCAGGGCCCCTTCGACGTCGATGCGCTTGATGCGCGTACCGGTGACCTGGATGCGGTCAGCGACTGCGGCTTCTTCTTCTTCGGCATCCTGGGCCCAGACCGGCGCGGCGGTGGCGGCCAGGCTGGCGACCATGCCTGCCCCGAGGGCATACTTGATTGCCGTGGCAAGTGAATTCGGGTTGTGCTTCATCAGACTCTCCAAAATGTTGTCTTTTGCTTTAAGTGGCACTCGATACATGTATCGACAGCTAAATGTCTAAACCGAGGCCGGGTAGCAGGT
>REEW01000162.1 GCA_007694885.1 Wenzhouxiangella sp.
CCCGTTCGACGTCGCGCAAGGACGGGTGGGCTTCCTGGTGGAAGCGCTCGGCGGTGAGGACGTCGGTCGGCAGGGGTATGCTGGCGCCGCGGGCTTCGGCCCGCTCCAGCAGCGCCTTGGCCGCATCAACCAGGTCGGCTTCGTGCAGGGACTGGCCGATGCGATGACCGGCCGCGGCCAGGAAGGTATTGGCAATGCCGCCGCCGACGATGAGCTGGTCGACCTTGTCGATCAATGCCTCGAGCACCTTGAGCTTGGTCGAGACCTTCGAGCCGCCGACGATGGCGACCATCGGTCGAGCCGGATCGGCCAGGGCTTTTTCCAGCGCGCCGAGTTCGGCGGCCAGCAGCGGGCCGGCGCAGGCAGCGGCCGCTTTCCGGATCACCCCTTCCGTCGAGGCCTGGGCCCGGTGCGCGGTCGCGAAGGCGTCCATGACGAAGACGTCGCACAGGGCGGCCATTTTCGCCGCCAGCGCCTCGTCGTTGGCTTTTTCGCCCTCCAGAAAACGCACATTTTCCAGCAGCACGAGTTCGCCGGGCTTGAGGTCGACGCCATCGAGCCAGTTATCGACCAGGCGAACGGGCTGGCCGAGCATTTCGCCGAGGACATCGGCGATCGGCTTGAGCGAATACTGGGCTTCCGGTCGGCCCTCGGTGGGCCGGCCCAGGTGCGACATGATCATTACCGCCGCGCCTCTCTCGAGGCAGAGCTGAAATGTCGGCAGGCTGGCCTTGATCCGGGCCCGCGAGGTGACCTGGCCGTCGCGTACCGGCACGTTCAGATCCGAGCGGATCAGGACGCGCTTTCCCTGGATGTCGATCTGATCAAGCGTTTTCATTGTTGTCTTGCCCCGAAGTCGATTGGCTTGCCTCGTTTCATTGCCGTGCCCCCGCAGACGGCTCTGCGGGGACGTCGGTCAACCCGATCCCGTTGTAGCGCCGGGGTTCAGATCTTTGCCAGTACCGCAGCAGTATCGAGCATGCGGCACGAGAAGCCCCACTCGTTGTCGTACCAGCTCAGGACCTTCACCAACCGACCGCCGGAAACCTTGGTCAGGCTGGCGTCGAACACCGACGAGCGCGGATCGTGGTTGAAGTCGATCGAAACCAGCGGGGCCTCGTTGTAGCCGAGGATGCCCTGGAGTTCGCCTTCACTGGCCGCCTTGATCGTCGCGTTGACTTCTTCGACCGAGGTGTCGCGACCGGCAATGAAGCTCAGGTCGACGACCGATACGTTGATGGTCGGCACGCGCATGGCAAATCCGTCGAGCTTGCCCACCATTTCCGGCAGCACCAGGCCGACCGCGGCTGCGGCCCCGGTCTTGGTCGGGATCTGGCTCATGGTGGCCGAGCGGGCGCGGCGCAGGTCCTTGTGAAACACGTCGGTCAGGACCTGGTCGTTGGTGTAGGCATGAATGGTCGTCATCAGCCCCGACTCGATGCCGATGGCGGCGTTGAGCGGCTTGACCACCGGTGCCAGGCAGTTGGTGGTGCAGGAGGCATTGGAGACGACATCGTCGCTGGACGTGAGGATGTCGTGATTGACGCCGTAGACGATGGTCGGCAGGTCCTTGCCCGCCGGGGCGGAAATCAGCACTTTGCGGGCGCCGGCAGCCAGGTGCGCCGAGGCCTTGTCCTTGCTGGCGAAAAACCCGGTGCACTCCATCACCACGTCCACGCCCATCTCGCCCCAGGGCAATTTGGACGGGTCGCGTTCGGACAAGACCCGGATGCGGTCGCCGTTGACCACCAGGTCGTTGCCGTCGATCTTGACCTCGGCGTTGAACTTGCCATGGGTGGTGTCGTAGCGGGTCAGGTGGGCGTTGGTCTCGGTATCGCCGAGATCATTGACCGCGACGATGCTGATTTCATCGGTCCGGCCGTATTCGTACAGCGCTCTGAGCACGTTGCGGCCGATGCGGCCATAACCGTTGATGGCGACCTTGATGGGCATGGGTTTTTCTCCGGAGTATTTTTTGGGTAAGTCGAACCCCTGATTGTACTGCCAACGATCTTTCATCACCACTGCATCCAGGCTTCCAGCCCGTGCAGCGTCGGTCATGGGCGAATCGGTACTGGCGGCGGCGCCATCCATATCGTATGCTTTCGATTGGCCTGGAAACCCGAAAATGCCGTGGTGCTTGTCGATTGTGGCAGTTGCTCCCGCCCCCGCTGATGGCCAGACCCCCAACCGAATCCGATGAAATCACCAGGCTGCTGAACGAGATTCGGCGCAGTCCGGATCAGTTCCAGCGTCTGATTCCCTTGATGTACGACGACCTCCGGCGCGTCGGCCACAATCAGCGCGCGGCCGCCGGCCTGCTTGCCGGGCCGACCCTGCAGACCACGGCCCTGGTCAACGAGGCCTTCCTGAAACTCCAGGGCCGGCTTCAGGACCGGATCGAAAACCGACTGCACTTCAAGCGTTTGATGGCCAAGGTCATGCGCCAGTTGATCGTCGACTACGCTCGCCGCCAGACGGCGGCCAAGCGCGGCGGCATGCAAATCGATGTCGAGTGGTCCGACAACCTGGCATCGGTCGAAGAGGACTCGGGCTTCACCCTGGCGGTGGAAGCCGCGCTGTCCCGGCTGGAGGCCGATCAACCGCGCCAGGCCGAGGTCATGACGGCGAGCATCTACCTGGGCTGCACGGCCGCCGAAATCGGCGAAATGCTGGACGTGTCCGAACGCACCGTTCGCCGTGAACTGCAGAAAGGCCGGGCCTGGATGATGCTGGAACTGGCCGATGCCTTCTGAATGGCGACCGCGCCTGACTCCCGCCAGGCGACAGTTGCTCGACCGCCTGCTCGATCAGTTGCTTGATCTTGACGAATCGGAGCGCGCCCGGCGCCTGGCCGATATCGGCCGCCGTTGTCCGCGCCTGCACGCCTGGCTGGCGCGTCTGGTCGAGGCGAGCCGGACTCCGACGTCGCTTCTGCAGCAGGCGGTTGGCCGTACCGCAGAGCGCGTGGTCGCCAGCCAGAGCCAGGTTCCGACCCTGGAGCCGGGCACCCGGCTGGGCTCGTGGCGCATCGTCGGCCGGGCCGGTCGCGGCGGCATGGGCGTGGTCTACAAGGCCGAGCGTGCTGATGGCGCCTTCGAGATGGACGCGGCGATCAAGCTGATCGCATCGAACCGACCGGGGATGGCCGAGCGTCTGGTGCTGGAACGCCAGTTGCTCGCGCGCCTCAATCATGCCGGTATCTCGCGCCTGATCGATGGCGGCGTGACCGCAGACGGCCAGGCCTACCTGGTGATGGAATGGGTGCCGGGCGAGGATTTGTCCGAGTCCCTGCGCGGCGGTCTGGATTCATTCAAAACCTTCAGCGAAATCGCCGATGCACTGACCCATGCCCACCAGCGCATGGTCGTCCACGGCGATATCAAGCCGGGCAATGTCCGCATCACCCCGAACGGCCGCGCCCGGCTGCTGGACTTCGGCGTCGCCCGCCTGCTTGCCGACGAAGTCATCGACGAGGACGAATCGCTGCGCGCGTTGACCCCGGCTTTTGCCGCGCCCGAGTTGCTGGCCGGGCAGCCGGCGACGGCGCAGTCCGATGTCTGGGCCCTGGGTGCGCTGCTCAACTGGCTGTTGAGCGGGCGCCGTCCGTCCGGTGACGGCAGCGCCCCGGACAGCTCCGGTCTGCAACACCCGCGTGCGGCCGACCTGGCTGCCGTGATCGGCAAGGCCTGCGCCCGGGAGCCGTCCGAGCGCTACCCGTCGGTGGCCGCGCTGGCCGATGAGGTGCAGCGCATTCGTGATCATCATCCCGTGCAGGTGCGCGCGTCCGGGCCGCTGCGCCGCCTGCGTCTGTGGTCGCGTCGTAATCCGGTCGGTGCGGCCCTGGCCCTGGCCCTGACCGTGGGTGCGCTGGCCGGGACTTCGATGCTGGCCTGGCAAGGCCAGGTGGTGCGCGCCGAGCGCGATCTGGCACAGTTCGAAAACACCCGCTGGGAGACCATGCGCGATCAACTGGTGCAGGTGTTCGCGGTGGTGGCCCAGGAAGCCGACAACGGCGAGCTGGGCGCGCGCGAACTGCTCGACGGCTCGGTCGATCGCCTCGATGAACTGCTGGCCGGAGACGATCGCGGTCGGGCCTACGTGGAAAGCATGCTCGGCTCGCTCTACGTGGCCCTGCAGGATTACCAGAGCGCGGCCGCCGTGCTGCGCCGCTTTGTCGAGTCCGACGATGGCGGCACCGCGGCGATGCTGCGCAGCGACGTCTATGGCAACCTGGCCCTGGCCGAGGTGTACCTGGGCAACCACGAGCGCGCGCTGGAGTTGGTGGACCAGGCCCTGGCCATGGTGGAGCGCCAGCCCGGCGATTACCGCCGGCGCCTGTCCCAGTTGCATGGCATTCGCGGCAGCGCCCTGCGCGGCCTGGGCGACTGGTCGGCCTCGATCGAGGCGCTGGAGCGCGGCGTAGTTCTGGCCCAAGCGGTTGACAGCGGCCCGAACCGGACCCTGGCCATGGCCCGGAACAACCTGGGGGTAAGCCTGCTCAATGCCGGCCGGGCCGACGATTCCCGTCTCGCTTTCGAGGCCGCCCTGGACACCTGGCGGGTTCTCGGCCTGGGCGAATCCAGCGACGCCCTGACCGTGATCAGTAACCTTGCAACCATCTACCACCAGCAGGGCGATTTGCTGATGGCTGAATCGGCCTACGCCGAGGCGATCGGCTTGCGCCGTGAGCGCTTCGGCGAGTCGGCCGCGCTGGCCGCGGCCATGAACAACTACGGCCAGGTGCTGATCATTCGC
>REEW01000167.1 GCA_007694885.1 Wenzhouxiangella sp.
TGGGCGATGTTCGACTTCGCCAACCAGGCCTATACCCTGCTGATCATCACCGTCGTCTTCGGCGATCTGTTCACCCGCGTCATCGTCGGCGACGGACCGGACTACCGGATGGGCAACCTGTTGTGGAGCATCGCCCTGGCGACCAGCTACCTGATGGTGGTCGTCGCCAATCCGGTCTGCGGCGCGGTCATGGACCATTCGCGCCTGCGCAAGCGCTTCTTGTTCATCAGCTACCTGGCCACCGTGGTCACCACCGCCTTGCTGTGGTTCGTCGAACCCGGATGGGTGGTGCTGGCGATGGTTCTGGTCATCCTGTCGAACTTCTCGTATGCCATCGGCGAGGCCTTCATCGCCAGCTTCCTGCCTGGCCTCGGACCGCGCCGCGACCTGGGCTGGATTTCCGGTCTGGGCTGGGGCCTGGGCTACATCGGTGGACTGGTCTCGACGATTTTTGCCCTGGCCTTCCTCGGCGAAGTCAGCGCCGAGAACTACGACCGCATCCGCTTCGTCGGGCCGTTCGCGGCGGTGTTCTTTCTGCTCGCGGCGATACCCACGTTCGTGTTCGTGCGCGAACGCGGCCGCCGGCGCCCGCGCGATCCCGAGCACAGCCTGGTGGTCACCGGCTTCAGACGGATTCTTGAAACGGGAAAGAATGTTCGGCATTTCCGTGACCTGCGAAACCTTCTTGTGTCGATTTTTTTCCTGATGGCGGGCATTTACATCATCATCAGTTTTTCGTTTATCTACGGCAGCCAGGTCATCGGCTGGGACGAGGAGGTCCGGATCCTGATGTTCGTCACCGTCCAGATCACGGCCGCGATCGGCGCCCTGGGCTTCGGTTTGTTCCAGGGCCGGATCGGGGCGCGGCGGACCTACCTGATGACACTGAGCCTGTGGCTGGCGGCGATCCTGGCCATCTGGCAGACCCCGCTGCTGACCGACCTGGCCGGAAAGGCCTTCGGGGTGGACTGGGAAGCGCAGTACGTGTTTCTGTTTGCCGGCGTGCTGTCGGGACTGAGCCTGGGTTCGTCGCAGTCGGCCGGCCGGGCCATGGTCGGCATGCTCACTCCCAACGGCAAGGCAGCCGAATTTTTCGGTTTCTGGGGTACGGCCTCGAAGCTGGCCGCGGTGTTCGGCATCCTCGGCCTGGGGCTGCTGCAGGCGGCCTTTGGCCTGGCCACGGCGATCCTGTTCTGCCTGTTCCTGTTCGCCGCAGCCATCGTGACGGTCCTGACCGTCGATGAGCAGCGCGGCTCGGAAGTGGCTGATCGCTGGCGCGAAGGCCGCAGCGGTGGCAGGCTGTAGTCATGCGCATCGTCAGCCACACCTGCTCCAACACCGAGATCGTCTGCGCGCTGAACCGGGGCGACTGGCTGGTCGGGGTTGATGACCATTCTGACTATCCACCGCAAATCGTTGAGACCAAGACAAGAATTGGCCCCGACCTGGACGTGGACATCGACCGCATCCGGCGCCTTGAACCGGACCTGGTCATCACCTCGCTGACCGTGCCCGGCCACGAGCGCTGCCTGGCCCGCCTGGAAGCGGCCGGCCTGCCCTGTCTGGTCACCCGCCCGCACAGCCTGGCCGACGTGGCCGCCGACATCCGCCGCATCGGACAGGCCCTGGACGCCCCGGACCAAGCCGAGGCGCTGGCCTCGAAGTTCGATGCCTGCCTGGCACGGCAACCGGAGACCCGCCGGCCCGTGCCCGTGCTGGTCGAGTGGTGGCCCAAGCCGGTGATCGCGCCGGGCGCGAAATCCTGGGTCAACGAAATGCTCCGCCTGGCCGGCGGATTCAATCCCTGGGCCGACCAGGACCGCGAAAGCCTGGAGGTCAACACGGCCATGGCCACAGCGGCCGCGCCGGAGCTGGTCGTGATGAGCTGGTGCGGGGTGCAGGAGAACAAGTACCGTGCGCACATCGTCCGCCGTCGCGAGGGCTGGCAGGACATCCCCGCCATCCGCAACAACCGCATCGTGCCGATCAGCGAGGCCTGGCTGGGAAGACCGGGACCGCGGCTGATCGAGGGGATTGAGCGATTGCGTGTTGCGATCGCCGACGCTGGGGTCTGCCCGTCGGGGGTGTAACCCCGATGTGACGTTTTGGTGCCGGCTGATGATTATGACCGTCGGGGGTGTAACCCCGACCTACGGCTCGCTCACCTTCGGAGCGCCGAAGGCTTTACACTGTCGCCTTTCGCGCACCGCTCCGTTCATGGATCAGGCCAAGACAAAGTCCGCAGCATCTCCCACCGTCGGCCTGGTGTCGCTGGGCTGTCCGAAGGCGCTGGTCGATTCCGAGGACATCGTCTCGCGGCTGCGGGCCGAGGGCTATCGACTGGTGTCGAGCTACGATCAGGCCGATCTGGTCGTGGTCAATACCTGCGGCTTCATCGACGCGGCCAAGGCCGAGTCGCTGGAGACCATCGGCGAAGCACTGGCCGAAAACGGCAAGGTCCTGGTGACCGGCTGCATGGGCGCCAAACCCGAAGACATCACCGCCATCCACCCCAGGGTGCTGGGCGTGAGCGGCCCGCACCAGGCCGACGCGGTCCTGGCTTCGGTGCACCAACACCTGCCCCGGCCGCACGACCCCAGGCTGGACCTGGTCCCGCCCGGCGGTCTGAAGCTGACTCCCGGGCACTATGCATATCTCAAGATTTCAGAAGGTTGCAACCACAAGTGCAGTTTTTGCATCATCCCGGATATGCGCGGCAAGCTGCGCAGCCGACCGCTCGGCATGGTCTTGCGCGAAGCCGAACAACTGGTCGAACGGGGGGTGAAGGAGTTGCTGGTCATTTCCCAGGACACCAGCGCCTACGGCGTCGACCTGGGCTACCAGACCGACTACTGGCGCGGCAGGCAGCTCGAGACCCGCATGGTCGACCTGGCCGCCGCGCTGGGCGAACTCGGCGCCTGGGTGCGGCTGCACTACGTCTATCCCTACCCGCACGTGGACCGGGTGATCGGCCTGATGCAGGACGGAAAAATCCTGCCCTACCTGGACATCCCGTTTCAGCACGCCAGCCAGCGCATCCTCAAGGCCATGCGCCGACCGGCGGCAGCGGAGAACACCCTGCGGCGCATCGAACGCTGGCGCGATGAATGCCCGCAGCTGACCCTGCGCTCGACCTTCATCGTCGGGTTTCCGGGCGAGACCGAGGCCGACTTTGTCGAGCTGCTGGACTGGCTCGAGGCGGCCCAGCTCGACCGGGTCGGCTGCTTTACCTATTCGCCGGTGGAAGGTGCCCGCGCCAACAGCCTGGAAGACCCGGTGCCCGAAGCACTCAAGCAGGAACGCTGGGAGCGCTTCATGGCCGTGCAGGCCGAGATCAGCGCCAGGCGTCTGCAGGGGCGAGTCGGCGGCACCGAGACGGTGCTGATCGACCAGGTCGAAGCCGACCATGCCGTGGCCCGGAGCCGGTCCGATGCACCGGAAATCGACGGCCAGGTCATCATCGACGGCTGCACTGATCGGCAGCCGGGTGATCTGGTCGAAGTCCGTATCCATGGCGCCGATCACTATGATTTGTTCGCACAGCCGGTCAAAGCGATGGAACTGTCAGCCCATGGTTCCCTCTAACGGCGTACATCTTTCAACCTTTCTTGATCAAGCGGAGTCTGCAGTGAGAAAAACCGTCCTGATGATTGCGGCAGCGCTGCTGCTCGCCGGGTGCCAGTCCGACGAGGCCGAGCCGGTCGCGACCGAAACCAATGAAGCCGAGACCACGGCGGTCAGCGACCGGGTGACCCGGCAGCGTTCGGCGCCGGCCGATACGCCGCCCGACCGCGCGCGCTCGCAGGTCGACCCGGAACGCGAACTGCCGCGCCTTCAGGGCCAGTTCAGCGACCCGGGCATGGGCCTGGCCAACCTGGTCGACGGCAGCAGCCCGCAGGCCTTCGCCGAAAGCCTGGAAATGATCGCCTCCGAGACATCGACCGAGCAATACGCCGAACTGGATGCGGCCCTGCGCTACCTGCGCATGTACTCCTCGGCCGCCTGGAGCGGCCTGCCCGGCCTCTACCAGAGCCTGGACAACATGACCGGCGAGGAAATCATCGAACACGCCCGCCGCCTCCAGGCCGAACGCCGCCGCCGCTGAAACCCAACCACCATCCCCAAAAAACCCGCCAACCGGCGGGTTTTTTGTGCCTCCTTCAACCGGGATGCCGGCCCGACCGGTCGATTCGGGGCGTAGATGAAGCCGATCGCGCGCAGACTCAGGCGGAAAAAGGGCCGCAGCATGTCTGAGCGAAGCGAGTTCTGCGGCCCCCGCCTGAGTCGAGCACGAGAGGGAATCGGTTGCCGCTTTTTGCGGCAACCGACGAATCTCCGCCCCGAATCGGCCGGTCGGGCCGGCAGCTCACCTCGTCCTTAATGCCGACACTGCCACCCATGCAAAACCCCCATCTGGTGAATCCGCTCCATGGTCTCCGGCACCCAGGCATCACCGCCCTCGCGCTGGAAGAAAAACGGCAAGCGCTCAACCTGCTCGGGCGCCAGCTGGTTCATGGTCGATGACTCGTACAGACGGCCGTTGAGCATGGTGTAGGCAACGTTCTCGCTGACCCGGATATCGGCCAGCACATCGCCGTCGATGACCACCAGGTCGGCCAGCTTGCCGGCCTCGATCGAGCCAATGTCGGCGTCCATGCCAAAGTAGCGCGCTCCGTCGATGGTTGCCCCGCGCAGCGCTTCCCAGGGCGTGAAACCGCCCTGCTCCATCATCCACATCTCCCAGTGCGCG
>REEW01000170.1 GCA_007694885.1 Wenzhouxiangella sp.
GTCGGTAATGTCTTTCAACGGCGAGGTTTCGAAGACGTGGACGAAGGATTCCTCCTGGTCCACCACGTAAAAGTGAGTTGAGTTCACCGACACCGCGCGTACCGTGCCGAGATTGCCGAGCACAAAGCCGGGTTGGTCGCCCTGGTTGATACCGGTGCCGGTCGAGCGGGCTACACCGCCGAAACTGCCGTCGCTGGAGAAGCGCTGGACCCGCCCGCCTTCATGCGCAGCGCCGCCCATATCGGTGGCATAGAGTACGCCGTTTGGGTCCAGGGCAATGAACTCGAGGTCGCGGAACTGACCATTGTCGCTGTCGGCCCAGTCTTGGGGATCTGAACTGAGGCTGCAGGTGTCGTCCGTGCAACTGTAGCCTTTGCTGATCTGCTTTTCTTCGTCGCAGGCATTGTTGGTGCTGGTCTCGCAGTGGCCCAGCCAGCCGACATGGTCGCCCAGCACGACCTGTCCTTCAGCATCGCGGGTCGAGGGGGTGAACTTGTGAATACGCTCGGAGCAGGAGTCGGCGACATAGAGATTGCCGTCCGGGTCGACGTCCATTGTAAATCCGGTCCAGTTATTGCCCCAATTGCTACTGGTCGTGCACAGGAATTGCTCGCCATCGTACAAGGCGCCGCGATACTGAAGATACATGAAGTTGTTTGACCCGGGATCGCCATCATTCAGGTCGTCGAAAACGTCGAACACGAACACCCGCCGGCGATCGGTGAGAAACAGCAGCCCCTGGCGCGTATCGACTCGGGCGTAGGACAGCGATCCAGCAGTAATGTGATCGGACAGGCCCAGAGCCGGATTGGTGGCCGAGAATTGGTCGAAGCGCCAGGTATTGCCGCCAATACTCGTATTGTCCGGGTTGATGCTGTTCATGCTTTGGCTGATAGTCAGCTCGGCACCGCTGCCAGAGCCGATGCGCCTAAGCGTGTAGAGAAAACTGTCCTGGTCGACCACGAAGGTGTTGTTGGTGCCCGTGTAACCGAACTGGTCGATGTATTCGCCATCGGCATCCCAGAAAGAGATCCGTTTGTTTTTGCTCACGCCCCAGGATACGCACTGATAGTAGTAGTCAATCATCACAGACAGGCCTTCGTCGGTGACATGGACAAACTGCGGCTCATGCACCCAGTCGCGCAGAATGGGTCCGGACGGGCAGACGTTCTCATTCAGCCAATTGTTCTTGTTGACAGCCTGAAGGAAAGGTTCGCCGTACGGACCGCCTGGCTGGGTTCGATAATCTTCGATAAAGAACGGCATCAAGGGCGCAACAAATTCACCGTTGGCCGGCCGCTGGCTGATGCGGAACGACAGGGGGTCGTAGCGGCCACCAAGGAAGTCGGGGTCGCTGCCGGTCAGGACGATATCGACCGGCTTGGAGGTCAGCGTGTCGGCGACGACGTCGGTGACCACGGGCGGCGTGTTGGTGCCCGGTGCCTTGATCGTGATCAACTGCTCAGCCTGGCTGGAGTTTCCGGAGGCATCGGTGGCGGTCCAGGTGATCGGCGAGCGCGAATTGAGTTGATAGAAGGACGGACCATCATGCTCCACCGCAGGTGCCGGGTCGGCCAGATCGACCACCCGCGGCACGCCCAGACTAACCTCATCGGCGTTCAGTCCGGATGGGGCCTCGATCACCCGGCCGGGTGGTGCGACCAGAATCGGCGGCTGCGTGTCTTCCACGATGACCTGCTGGACTAGGCTGTCACTATTGAAGCCACCGCCGGGTATCGGGCCGGCGTCGCGCACCGTCCAGATGATGTCGTTGCTGCCCAGGTTGAGAAGCGGCCCGGCGTTGTTGCCCACCATGAACGGCAGGCCGCATGGGTCGGAAGCCTGAATCGTCGCGCTCAATTGATCGGCGACGCGCTCGTAACTGATGCCACCGAAGTCGGTCGCCTCCAACGTCACTATCGGCTGGTTGGTCGAGATTTCCGGTGGTCGTACCTTGTAGATGACGATTTCCTGCTCGCGCTCGTGGGTGACGGTCGTTCGGGTCCCCAGAATGTCGAGCTGACCATCGACGACGACGCCAAGCAGGATGGCCGCGTTGACGAGTCTCCGTTTGGCCTTGTTTAATTTGAATAACTGCCGCGTGGCCGTCGCGCCCTGATCGGCCCAGGATGCGCCGTAGTAGCCGGCATTGAAACCCAGCAATGCCAAGGGAAGGTAGATGTCAAAAGCGTCGGAAATCTGCGTCTCCGCTCGCCAGTTCATCGTATGCCTTCCCGGCGGCAGCCGAACCTGCTGGAGAGACTTTTGGGGAATGATGTGTTGATTGACGACGCTGACATCGACATCGGCATTGGCATGGACCACCTGAACCGCTGGTCCGGATCGGGTCAGGTCGCCCCATTGATCGGGCACTTGCTTGAGGTCAATGAATCCGAGCAGATTGCTGTAGCTGGCTTCCGATTGCGGAAGATCAAAATTATGGCTCTGTTGAATTCCAAGTGGGTTAAGCATGCACATGCGGGTTGATGGAACGGAAGTCGAGTTTGCCTGCCAGCAGGAAGATCACGATCCGGGCAGTGCTCAGCCGTGTGTATCCCCGCGCTTTTCGCTTGGCGGCCTGGAACAGCCCGTTGAGCGCCTCCAGGAAGCCATTGGTCTGACGGGTTTTCACCCAGGCAACGATGCCATCGAGGTGTCGCCGGATCATCTTGGCGACGGTCTTCATGGCCTCGACCTTCGAGCGCATCACATTGGTGCTCCACTGAAGCAGCATCCCACGAACGACGTTCACCTGTTTTCGCTGAAGGATCTGACGCAATTGCTCCCGGTATTGCCAAGCTCGCGCGGTGCGCAGGGTGGTCAGTCGACGAACCAGGGAGTCCAATTCTTGCCGAGCGCTCGGGCTCAACGAACCCGGCGCTCTCAGCAGCTTCCAACGCATGCCCTTGAGCGCAGGATCGGCGCGCTGCTCAACTCGGCGCGTCCGGTCGACCGCCTGCGAGGCCTGGGCCACGACGTGGAACTTATCGAAGGTGATCTGAGCGTTGGGCAGGTGCTCGGTGACCCCTCGGATAAAGGCCGGCGACATGTCGATGCTGCACGACTCGATCTGTTCCGGATCGCCCCCGTGGGCTTTGAGTTCAGCCGCCAGCTGACCGACGGTGCTGGCATCTCGGCCCTCGGCCACGAAGATCACGGCACGCGTCTCGGCGTCGGCGGCCAACGTCAGGTAGTCATGACCGCGGGCTCGCGAGGTCTCGTCGATGGCCAGGCTGCGAACGCCGGACAGGTCGGCCTGTTCGGTGGCCAGATCAACATATCGCTCGCAGATCGCCATGACGCGGTGCGGGCTCAAGCCAACGATACGAGCGACGGCCCGAAACGGCATCTGCTGGGCCAGCATCAGCACCAATGCCTCAAACAGCAGCGTGAACCCGGACAGCTTGCCGGCCCAATCAGGCTGAACCTGGCGGACGGAGCCGTCGGGCAGCTTGACTCGGGGAACCCGCACTTCCAGAAAGCACTCGTGCTGGAAGAAGTTGAGGTGTCGGTAGCGTTTGGTGACGGTGTCATGGACTGGATGTTCACCCTCAGAATCAGGGATCTGGAACCGGCTGCCCCGATGAAAGTCAACCTGGATCGTCAATGTTCTGCCAGCCTCGTCGAACTCCAGGTCAGCAATACACCACGGTGGCGTCAGGCCAAGGGCAGCTTCGAAAATCTGGGCGCTCATCACTCCGGCTCCAATCAGGGTCCCGGAGCGATGATACCCACTCAAAATTCAACAGAGGCAAAATTATAGAAGCAGCTGTCGGCGGAATTCGGCTGGTCTGCCCAGTCGTCCGGCGTGACGAAGACTGCGCGGGTGTCCTTCAGTCCGAGGTTGGTCCCGAACGTCACCGCGTTGGCCGGGATGCTGACGAAAGGGTCAGGGAAAAAGGTCGCGGGAAGAGCCGCATTGTGCGTGAAGATCAGCGCGCCGATGGCATCGTTGAGATTCTGATTGTCGTCAGCCAGTGCCGGGTTGACAGCAGCCAGGCCAAAAGCGGTCAGCAGGGCACCGACCATGACTGTAAGCCGGCTCCGGACCGGTTTGTCCTGTGCTTTCTTCTTTCCGTAACGTCCTGACAGCATGAGACCCGCTCCAGTGGCTATTACTTATTTAGTCTGCCGTCGCTTGCCGGCCACCGATATGCCCGGAGGTTGCCAATTCATGCCCGCTGGTTGCAATTCGAAGCACCGGCCAGACACTGGCCTGGCGCTGTGATCGCTCACGCCCCTGGATCACTACGGGTCTGGCCCATGGATGAATCAACCGCTTCTGCCTCGTGCAAACGCCGCCGGGGATGTGTCGAAACGCTCTCTGAACCGCCGGGAGAAATGGGAGACGCTGGCGAAGCCGACCGCATCGGCCACTTCGGCAACGGTGCCAGCGCGCTCGGTTAGCAGGCGGGCAGCGGCGAGCAGGCGTTTTTCGCGCAGGTATTCTTCCGGAGACTGTCCGGTTTCGTTTTTGAGCCGGCGGAACAGCGTGGTGCGATCCATGTAGAGCAGATCGGACCAGTCGCGAATGGAAAACCTGGGGTCGGACAGGTGCTCGTCGAGCAACGCGTTGACCTGGGCCATGAATGGCGATATCGACGATGATTCGCTGACTTCAGCCGTGCTGGATCCGGCATGCTCAAGGCGCACCTTCAATCGCCGGCGCGAGGCGATCAGGCCGGCCACGCGTGCAGCCAGTTCGGCGCTGTCGAAGGGTTTGGACAAATAGTCGT
>REEW01000172.1 GCA_007694885.1 Wenzhouxiangella sp.
CCTTAACCCTTAACCCTTAACCCTTAACCCTGTTCCGTAAACCGTAAACCGTAAACCGTAAACCCCAGCAACCCCCGCCCTTCCCGCGCATACTGCCCACCGAGGTTTCCCGGCGAAGTTCTACATCTCCTGACCGGTCAGAACGGTGGTGTATCCCGCCCCTCCCATCTGCGGCGGCAGGCGGCCTTCGGCCTTGAGGGTGACGCGCGGTGAGTCCTGGGCCAGCCACACGGTCTGGTCTCCGCCTTCTTCATCCAGGGCGCGGACGGTCACTCGCCACGCCTGGAACTCGCCGGCGGGAACTTCCAGGGTTTCAGAACCTTCGACCTGCACGGTGAAAAACCGTACGCGCTGCTGGGCGCCGATTTCGGCGATCCGGACCGAGGTCCGGTAGCCATCGCTCAGCGGCAAGGCCGCCAGTACCGCTTCCAGTCCGGCCTCACCGGCGAAGATCGGGGCGTCGTGGTCGACCTGGATCGGGATGGTCTGGCCGCCGGCGACGATGCTGCCGGAAAAGTCCCGGCTGCTGAATTCGACCTCGATGGTCGCACCAGGCTGGTTCACGGTCCGCGCCACCGGGCGCAGGGTGCCGGGCTGGAGCAGGAGTTCGTCGGTGATCTCGCCCATGGGCGTTTGCGAGACCGAGTGAATCCGCAGCACCGGTCGATTGTCGCGCTCGGTTTGTTCGATCAGGCGACGGGCTTCGATCTTCATTTCCTGGCCGCCCATGCTGACCGTGGTTTCATAGTGGAACTCGCCTCGGGCCAGTTGCTCGGGTTCGACCGGCGGCAGGGGCAGGGTGCGGGCTGCGTCCAGGTCCCCGGCAAGCTCGGGCATTTCCACGGTGTCCACGTCCACGGTGATCGCCGCCAGCCGCTCGCTGACTTCGTCTTCCATGTCGGGCTGGTAACGACCGCCCAGGTGCTGGGCCAGGAATTGTTCGATGCGCGCAAACATCGCCATGCGGTTGATCCGCTGGCTGAAACCGTGACCTTCGTCCGGGGCCAGGATGTACTCCACCGGCAGCCCCGCCTCGCGCATCGCCACCACGATCTGGTCGGCCTCGCTCTGGCGTACGCGCGGATCGTTGGCGCCGTGGACGATCAGCAGCGGGCGCTGAATCTGCTCGACGTGGTTGATCGGCGACTGGCGCTCCAGCTGGGCCCGGCCTTCTTCGGTCTCCGGGTCGCCGACGCGCAGGGTGAAGATCTGCCGGATCGGTCCCCAGTAGGCCGGGATCGAGTTGAGCAGGGTGATGATGTTGGACACGCCGACGATGTTGACCCCGCAGGCGTACAGGTCCGGGGTGAAGACCATCCCGGCCAGGGTGGCGTAGCCGCCGTAGCTGCCGCCCATGATGCAGACCCGATCCGGGTCGGCAATGCCTTCATCGATCAGGTAGCGGATGCCGTCGGTGATGTCGTCCTGCATGGCGTCGCCCCACTCGTTGTTGCCGGCATTGAGGAACGCCTGGCCGAAACCGGTGGAGCCGCGGAAATTGGGCTGGAACACGGCGTAGCCGCGGTTGGCCATGAACTGCACCTGCGAGCGGAAACCCCAGGTATCGCGCGCCCAGGGGCCGCCGTGAATCAGCGCGACCACGGCGAGGTTTTCCGGGTCCACCCCGGTCGGCAGGGTCAGGTAGCCGGAAATTTCCAGGCCGTCGCGGGCGGTGTAGCGAACGGGGCGCATTTCGGCCATCTGGCTGGAGTCGATCTCGGGCCGGACGCGGTAGAGTTCTTCCAGGGTGCCGGCCTCGCGGTCGTAGACGTACACCGTGGCCGGGTCGACATCGCGCGACAGGCTGATCAGGGCCAGCGATTCATCGCGTGTCTGGGAGCTGATGCCGATCTCGCCTTCGGGCAGGTTGTCCCGCAGGAAGTCGAGGGTTTCGGCGAATTCGTCGGTTTGCGGATAGATGCGCGGCCGGTCGCCGACGTAGACCGTGGCCTGCAGCTCGCGCGTGGCCGGAGAGAACACGGCGCCGCTGAAGTCGACTTCACCCTCGGGGTCGCGCTCGACCAGGGTCAGTTCGCCGGATTCGATGTTGAGGGTGTAGAGGCCGATCAGGTCGACGTCGTCGCCGCGATTGGACATGAACCAGACGGTCTCGCCGTCGGGCTGGAAGTTCATCGGCCCGCAGGTTTCCTGCCACGAGCAGCTGAAGATCGCCTCCCCCAGACTGCCGTCTTCGACCCGGAGAATCTCGGTGCCGCCGTCGGAGGTCTGGCGCAGGGCCAGCCGAACCGTGCCGTCCAGGTCGGCGCTCCAGCCGGCGATGTTGTGATCGTTTTCGATCAGCAGCTCGCGTTCACCGGTGCTGATGGTGACGGCGTAGACGTCGTGCAGGGCCGGGTCGCGGTCGTTCAAGCCCACCAGCATGCGGTCCGGGGTCGCTTCCGGCACCGCGATGATCGTGGCCCGCACTCCTTCCAGGTCGGTCAGGTTGCGCGCCGCCGGCGTGCCGGTTTCAGCGTCAACTTCGCCGGCCGGATCCACCGCCCAGACGTGAAAGTCCTCGTCGCCGTCCCGATCCTGAACGTACAGCACGAAGCGGCTGTCCTGGCTCCAGAAATAGCCCGGAACCGGGCGCTCGTCCCGGGTCAGCGGGCGGGCGTCTTCGAACGGTTCATCGAAGGCCTTGATCCAGATGTTGCGCACGCCTTCGAACGGGCGCATGAAGGTGACGTAGCTGCCGTCCGGCGACAGCTGGGCGCCGGAGATCTCCGGGTCACCGAAAAACAGCTCGCGGTCGATGAGTTCCGGAAGCTGATCCAGGTAGGGCAGGGGCTCGGGGCCATGCTCGTCGGCAAAGACCGGCCAGGCCAGAAACAGCAAAACGCTCAGCAGGCCGTGCAGCCCGTTGCGATTGGTCGACATGATCTTCTCCCGGGAAAACGTTCTTGAAGTTGCGATACACCATAACGCGACCACTGCCGAAGTCCAATAGCCCAGAGGTCACGGTGAGCGCCCGCTGGTGCGGCCACGCGTGGTTTGTGGCAGAGCCTGCGGTGTCAGGGGACGATGGCCCCGTGAGCCAGGCGATGGTGGTTGATGATCATGATTTGTGGTTCGGGACCGAAAGAGTGCCAAGGAACCTCTGAAAAGCTCTCCGCGGGCGCGCGGAAGTGATCTGCGCCCGTGGGAGTGCAGTATTCTTGCAGTCTGAAATCCCCTTCATTCCGGAGCCCCGATGAGACTGATCGCCCTGTTTGGCCTGCTGTTCATCCTGCCCATATCTGCCGAGGACGGCGGGCCCATCGATGCCGAGCCGGTCGATGCTCCGGTCCTCGCCCCGGAGTGGTCGGCCGAGCCCGACGAGGAAGGCGAACCGATGGCGGGTCTGCCGGAGGCGTGGGAATGGCTGCGCGCGCCCGGCTACGACACCCTGGTCTGCCCGTTCCGAGGCCAGATCGACTACGAGCCCGGCGAGGTCGAGTGCGGCCTGATCCGGGTGCCGGAAAACCGCGAAGTGGCCGGCAGCCGCACCATTGAGCTGAACTTCATCCGCATCCCGGCCCGCGGCGAGGACGCCGACGGCAATCCGGTCGAGGTAAGACCCGATCCGGTGATTTATCTGACCGGCGGGCCCGGCGTGCACGTCGACGTCTACGTCAGTCGGCTCAAGGACCACGCCCTGGTCGAACAGCGTGACCTGATCATCCTCGAGCAGCGCGGGATCGGGAACTCGGGCGATTTCTGCCCGTTCTTCGGCGCCCTGAACCGGGCCGAGCAGATTCATCCGGACTGGGACGACAGCCAGCTGGCGGCGCTGGATGTGGCTGCCCGGTGTATCCATGATGCCCGCGCTCGCGGCGTCGATGTCAGCGCGTACCACACTTTCGAAAACGCTCGCGACGTCAAGGCGCTGCGCCTGGCCCTGGGCCTGGAGGACTGGAACGTTTGGGGTATTTCCTACGGCTCGGTGCTCGGCCAGGCGTACATGAAGGTTGATCCGGAAGGCATCCGGGCGGTCGTGCTCGATGCCATCGTGCCGCTGGATCTCAAGGACCTGATGCGCATCGCCCACTGGCATGAGCGCAACCTGGCCATGCTGTTTGCCGCCTGCAGTGATCAGGGCCGCTGCGCACGCGTGTTCGAGGGTCTGGAGGCGCGTTACCGCTCGGCCATCGCGGCCATCACCGAGCAGCCGATCGAGCTCGAGGTGACGCCGGACGAGCGCTACCCGACCGGTCAGGCCTACCTGTTCCAGGATTTGCTGGTCGGCCTGCCGTTCATGCTGCTTTATGAAGAATCCAACCATCCGGCCGTGCCCGCCATCATCGACGGGCTGACCCGGGCGGCCGAGAAGCGCGACGAGACCTTTTTTCGCGCCCTGGCCCTGGCCAACATGGGGGGCGGGGTCGGCATGAGCGCCGGGATGTCGATGGCGGTGCGCTGTCTCGACGGCTATGTCGCCGGCTGGGCGGAAAACGCGCCGCGCGAGTTTCGCGATCATGCCCTGCTCGCGCGCGCTTTCGGCAGCGAGGCTGCCATTGCCGAGGCCGACCGGATGTGCCGCGAGGCCGGCCTGGCGCCGCGCGATCCGGCCCAGTTCGAGCTGGTCGAGAGCGACCTGCCCGTGGTCGTGGCCAACGGCGCCTGGGATCCGATCACCCCGGTGCCGCTGGCCGAGTACATCCTGCCCGGATTCAGCAACGGCCGGCTGGCCA
>REEW01000096.1 GCA_007694885.1 Wenzhouxiangella sp.
TAGAAGTCCTGCTCGGTGATCAGCACGCCGGCGCCGGCATAGTAGATGTCGAGGAACGACTGCAGATCGCTGAACGCGTAAGCGTCACGTACGGCCTCGACCGAGTCCCAGGGCAGGGCCACGCCGTTGCGCTCGGCCAGCTCGAACATCAGTTCGGGCTCCAGGGAACCCTCGATGTGCAGGTGCAACTCGATCTTGGGCAGGCGAGCGATGGCGTCTTGCATGGCGGCTGTCCTTATGGATTCTTGTCGTCAGTTTACGCTGACCCACTAGAGCGTGGCTGGATTCAGCAGCGCCAGTTCGCGTTCGATTT
This sequence comes from Wenzhouxiangella sp., assembly GCA_007694885.1. Taxonomy (GTDB): domain Bacteria; phylum Pseudomonadota; class Gammaproteobacteria; order Xanthomonadales; family Wenzhouxiangellaceae; genus Wenzhouxiangella. Next base: position 314 of record REEW01000096.1, read on the forward strand.
CTGACAGCAGGTCCGGGTCGTCGTCCTCGTTCAGCACACGTTCGAAAAGGGCCTGGAGCTTCTCGGTGGCCTGGGCAATCCGGCCCAGACCGGCCAGCGACCGGGCTCGTCGCAAAGTGATCTGCTCCTCGCGCACCGGGCTGGACTGGGCGGCGGTCAGGGCGATGCCTGACAGGTCATCGAGCAGGGCCAGCGCTTCGTCGTAGCGTCCTGCTTCGTTCAGGAAACCGGCCAGGAAGAAGCGGAAGGTCTGGGCCGTGGGAAAGTCCGGCCCTTCGGCATCGGATATGCCGGCCACTGCGCGCTCCACGTTGGCGATGCCCTGGTCGTGGAAACCGCAGTTGAACTGCTTGCCGCCCAGGTTGCCGCGCTCGACCAGGCTGGCCAGGTGATCGGCGCCGTAGGACTGCTCCATCAGGGCAGCGACGCGGGTGCTGGTGGCGAGCGTCGCCTCGCAGTCTTCCAGGAGGGCCTCGATGGAAGCGGCGATGCTCAGCGTGGTGATGGTCTGGTAGTGCGCCTCGCCGTAGATTTCCTCCAGTGCCCGGGCGGCGCGCCGGGCCAGTTCCAGGGCCTCCGGGTAATTCTCGAGCGCGCGCTCCACGCGCGCGGAAATGCGCTCGAATGAGGCCAGAAACAGTTTTTCTTCCAACAGCGATTCGTGCAGGGACGCCTGTTCGTCCAGCACCTTGCGGGCTTCCAGGGGCTCGCCCAGACGCAGGTAGGCATCGGCGATGCTGAGCGCGAGCGAACCGCGGTCGCGCGGCGCGGCCGTGTCGATCGCCGGGAAGAGATCCAGGGCCGTCTGGAAAGCAGCCAGCGCCTCGCCGCTGCGGAAGCCGTTGGCGTGCCAGTAACCGTAGGCAACCGCACGCCGGTATTCCACGTCCGGTTCCGGTTCGGCCCGCCCGGCGCGCGCCCGGTCGGCCTGCTGAAGCACATGTTCGGCCGGGTCCAGCTGGCCGGCGAATGCGTGCGCCCAGGCCAGCTCATAGGCCGTTACAAGCGCTGCCGATGAGGGCTCGCCGAGCTGGTCGGCGTACAGCCGCTGCGCCCGCTCCAAGTGGGCGGTGGCGAGATCATCGCGCCGCAGCGTGCGGAATATGTTGCCGAGGATGCGGTGCAGACCCGCGCGCGCCATCGGGTCGTCGGCAAAGCGTGCATCCACCCCCCTTGCAGCCAGCTCCAGGATCGATTCAATGCCCGCTTCCCGGCTGAAATCGGGATTCAGGGGATCGGCCCTGGCAATGATGTCGTCGCTCAGAAACTGCTGGACCGACTGCATGCTTCGGCCATAGGCCTCGGCCGCCTCGCGGCCCTGCTGGGCGTCGCGATAGAGATGCACGCTGATCCCGACCCCCAGCGCGAGCGAGGCGACCAGCGCAATGATCCAGGGCCGCCGTTCGCGGGTGCGCTCCATTTGCTCGCGGGCGGCCAGCAGGGCGGCCTTATCGGAGCGCTGGCGAGCCCGTTCATCGGCCCGGGTTGCCAGGCGGGAGAGCCGCCGCTCGAGCTCGCCGACGCTGGAGAGCCGGCGTTCCGGATCCAGGTCGGTGGCTGCGGCAATGTCCTCGATCAACAGCTCGTCGTCGATCTCGCGTCGCCAGCCCGGCGTCATGGTCTGACGGAAGTCGCCGATGACCATCTGGTAGAGCAGGATCCCGAGCGCGAACACGTCGCTCTGGACCGTGGCAACCCCGGTTTGCAGCAGCTCCGGGGCCATGTATATGAGCGTTCCCGAGCTCGATCCATCGTCCCGGGTCACGGTCAGCCCGCTGACGCTCAGGCTCAGGCGCTCGAGCTGTTCGGGTTCGAGCATCTCGCTGCTGCCGAAATCGGCCAGCACGGCCCGGCAAGCGCCGTCCTCCTCCTCGGAGATCAGGATGTTCTCGGGCTTGATGTCGCGGTGCAGCACGCCCACGCCGTGGGCGTCGGCGACCACCCGGCAGATCTTGAGAAACAGCTCGATCCGTGCGCTGCGAGGCAGGCCGGCGAAGTCGTCGCCGTGTTCGGCCCAGCGGCGCAGATTCTCGCCGCAGTGCTGGTACTCAAGAAAAAACGGCGGCTCGCTGAAGTTGGTCTCGACCACGAAAGCGATGTCCTCGCGCCGCCCGAGGGTGGCTTCGAGGTGGCGGCTGAGCGCTGCCTCGCGCTTGAGGTTGGCAAGCCGTTCACCCGCCGCGGCGAACTTGAAGACGCGCTTGCGGGCGCGGGCCTCTGGACGGTGGGCCGAACCCCGGGCCAGCCAGATTTCATTGTGCAGGGTGCTGCCGATCTGCTTGACCAGCTCCAGCCCGGGACGCCCGGGGACCGGGTCGCCGGTCCGCAGCTCCAGCCGATTGGCCGGAACCCGGCCCACGGCCGTGCGTCGCACGGGCCCGGCCAGCCGGTAGCCGGCCCGGGGGACTGTTTCGATGGTGACTTCATCGATCTCGCCCAGGGCCTGGCGCAATTTTCCGACCGCCGTCGACAGGGCATGGTCCACGGTGATCCGACCCTCCCAGACGTCCTCGACGATCTCCTCGCGGGTCACCACCTCACCGGCGTGACGCAACAGCAAGGCAAGCAATTTCAGGGGTTTGGGCTCGAGTTTGACCGCCTGGCCGGCAATGGTCAGGTGCAGCGAGGACTCATCGAAGCGCGCGGCGCCGAAGGCCCAGCGGTGAAGCGACTTGTGATCGTGCATGGCCTCCGCAACCCGGGCAGCGATGGGTGCGACCCGGCACCCAACCCCGATGAATGCTGCCACAGCCGGACCCGCCGCTCAAGTTCCCGTGCCGCGTTCCGGGAGGGCTTGCAGCGGAAATTCTCACGGATTGACAACGGCCAGCTCGAAGCGGTCGGCGAACAGCGTATCGACCATCGGCGGCGGCTCTACCCACTCACCGACCAGCACGCTGATGGCGGCCACCCCCTGGTCCAGCTGCTCGTTGCGAACCCTTGCGTAGAAGCGAATCAGGCTGCCCAGGGCTGGCGCTGAGGTTCCGGAGACGACGGTCGGGGTGAGAGACAGGACACGGGCTTCGCCGGGCTGGAGGGTGCCAGGCGTCCAGGTCACCGTGTTGCCGCGGTTGCATGCCGTGCCCTGGCAGGCGCCGCCGGTGATGGCCGAATTGCCCAGACTCGACAGGTGCTGGGGATACGGCATGTCGACCCGGACCCCGGTCGCTGGCACCGACGCATGGTTGGTTACCACGAGGTCGATGTCCAGCTGCTCTCCCGGACCGGCCACCTGCGGGTTCATCGCCAGGCTCACCGAGAGATTGCGCTGAGCCGCCACGCGCAGGGTGCCGTCGGCCCAGGCTTCCGGGTTGAGCAGGTTGGTATCCCCGCTGATGCGGGCGCGTACCAGCTTGAGCAGTTCTGCCGGCTGGGCCGCCGAATCCACCCGCAGCAGCGCCGAGCGGCGGCTGACCTGTCCCGGCTCAAGGGTGCCGACCGGCCATTCGATCCAGCGACCGTTCTGGATTGCACCGTCACTGATCGTCACCAGCGACAGGCCCGGTGGCAGCTCGAATCGCAACCGGGTGTTTTCGATGGGCTGGTTCGAGCGATTGCCGTAGTGCAGCCGAAGCATGACGTTGGATCCGGGTGCATGCGGGCCGTCTTCCAGGTCCAGTGCCAGGGCGAAGGTATTCGGGCCTGCGACCACCAGCGACTCGCGCCGCCAGCGATCGCGCAAGCCGTCGGCCGTGGTGCGAGCGCTCAACGGAACATGAACGCCGGCAGACATCGCCGGGACCAGTGATGCCGGCACGAAGATGGTCCGGCCGCCCCCGGGCGGCAGGCTGCCGAGGTTCCAGGTGACCAGCTGACCCGGGTTGCAGGTTGTGCCGGGGCAGAATCCGCCATCGGACAGGCCCGAGTTGGCCAGGCTGCCGAATCCGCTGGGGTAGAGCATCTCGACCTGCAGGCCGGTCTGCAGCACCGCCGAGCGATTGGTGACGGTGAGGCGCGGCACGGCCAGGTCGCCCGGACGCGCAGGATCAGGCGCCAGATCCATCTCCAGGCCAAGCTGGGGCATCTCACCGATGCGCACGTCCCGGCTCGCCCAGGTCTGGCGCTCGACGAAGTCCTGAAGGCCGGCCAGCCTGACCATCGGCAGGCGGAGCAGGGTTCCGTTCGGCGGCGGCGGGTCGAAGCCTATGCGAACCGTACGACGTCCGACCTGTCCCGGGGCCAGCTCATCGAGATCCCAGACCAGCATATCGCCCTGCAGAACCCCGCCATCGGCCATCAACACCTGGGCACCACCGGGCAGCTGCAGCATCAGCTGCGCGTCAGTGGTGGCGACCTGCGAGGGGTTGCCGAAGCTGAGCCGGTACTCGACAT
>REEW01000175.1 GCA_007694885.1 Wenzhouxiangella sp.
GGCCCAGGTTGTCCAGCACCCAGCGCTTGGCCGCCTCGGTCAGCGCCCAGTTCGGAACGGCATTGAACATCGTGCGATCCGGCGCCAGCGCCGTCATCGCGCACGACCGGCAGAACGCGCCCGGTTCCGGTGCGATCCAGTTACAGCCGATGATTTCGCGGTTGGCGCAATACGGCGGTGAGGCGACGAACGAGCGCGCCTGGGGGTCGTAGCCCACCGGCGTGCCGTCGGCCGTTGCCAGGTTGTCGAACCAGAGGGTGCCGGAACCGACCGGGTTGGTGAAAACGCGCATCGGCGACGCCTCCTTGAAAAACTGTGACCAGTATGCGCCTGGAAGCACCGACCGAAATCGAAATCTCGGTGTCGTCGATGGCGCCGGCCCGCGCATGGGATTGGATGCCGGACTGGATACGTCCACCCCGGCAGCGCCGTGAAGCTTCTTGCAGCGACGATTCTATCGTCCCTGGACCGTCTTTTCGTACAAGCCGGGAAAACGCCCCTCGGGATCGCACTCGCGCTTGAGCGCCTGATAGGCTTCCCGGTCGTAGTGCTGCCAGAAAGCCGATTCATCGTAAGTATTGCGCGAGTACAGGCTTTTCTTGCCGCCGTGCCCGGCAACCAGTTCCTCGACCAGGGCGTTGTAGTAACCGTCCGGTTTGTCCGAGCGGACCATGTCCCAGAAGCCGAAGTTGATGTACGGGGTATCGGTCCTCAGACTGAACAGCGAAAATCCGCCCTCGGGCACGACAAACGGGCAGATCCACACCGGCCGGATGCCGATCTTGGCCTCGAAGTCGGCCAGAAAGTCCGCGGCGTTGGCAATCGGGATGTCGACATCCTGGATGACCGACTCGGTGCGCGGGCGAAGGAACTGGAGCAGGCGCAGCGGCCAGCGGTGGCTGGCGCGCATGATCTTCTGGTAGGTCACGCTCGACAACCGTTTTCTGCCCAGCAGCAAGCGCACCGGCGCCAGCTGCGCACCGACGTTCTTGCTGCACCAGAACCAGTCGGTGTCCCAGCGCCACAGGTAATCGTGGATGGTCAGGTAATCCTCGCGCCTCTGACGCAGGCTTTTCCAGTACTGGCGCATCCAGGTGTAGTCACTGGGTTCGGTAGCGGCCGGCAGTGTCTCGATCAACTGGGCGCGGCTGAGCACGAACTCGCCGGGCGCGAAATACACGGCTTCCAGGTAGTCGCAGGTCGGCCGGGCGCATTCCGCGTCCATGGCCGCGAACAATGCCTCGGGCTCGGCGAATCGAATGTGCTCGAGCCGCACGTACGGGCTCACCGGGATCAGGCCCAGGCGGACCCGCGCGGCGTAGCCAAGGCTGCCGTAGGAGTTCGGAAAGCCGTAGAACAGCTCTGGTCGCTGCTCGCGCGAGCAGGTCAATACACGCCCGTCGGCAATCAGCACATCGAGCTCTTCGACCGTGTTGTGGACCAGGCCGTAGCGGAACGCGCTGGACTCGATGCCGATCCCGGTGGTCGCACCACCGATCGTGATGCTTTTGAGCTCCGGCACCACCGCCGGGGCCAGGCCGTGCGGAAGCGTTGCTTCGACCAGATCGGCGTAGGTGGTCATGCCTTCAACCTCGGCAACGCGGGCGTCGGCGTCGATCTCGATGACGTGGTTCAGGGAAGCCGCATCGATCTGGCTGTTTGCCGATTGCTTGCGCGGCCGAAACAGGTTGCTGGTGGGCTTGCGCAGGCGCACCCGACCGTCGGACCCGGCGAGTGCAGCAGCCATTTTGTCGGCTCGCTCTCGGTACGCGTTCCAGGCGGCCTGGCTCATCGCACCGGCACGTAGCGCGGCACGTCGCCCTGACTGAACACCATCTGCCACAGATTCAGTCCACGGGCGCGGAAGGCGCCGGCACAGCTCAGCAGGTAATAGCGCCACATCCTGTAGAAGCGCTCGTCGAGTTGTTCGGTCTCTTTCAGGCTCGGCCAGGCAGCGACAAAGTTCGCCTCCCAGGCCATCAGCGTGCGATCGTAGTCCGGGCCGAAGTTGTGCCAGTCCTCGAGCACCAGCAATCCTTCCTTGGCCCGCATGAGCTGCGCTTCGGACGGGATGACGCCACCGGGGAAGATGTGTTTGTCGATCCAGCGGTCGGCCCGGCTGCGGCTGACGTTGCCGCCGATGGTGTGGACCAGGGCCAGGCCGCCGGCCTTGAGGCGGGACTTGATTAGCTCGAAGAAACCGCGGTAATTCTTCGGCCCGACGTGCTCCATGAGCCCGACGCTGACGACTCGATCGTACTGGCCGGACTCGTCTGCCGCATCGCGATAGTCCTGCTGATGGATCGTGACCGGCAGCCCGTCGCAAAGCGTTCTTGCATAGTCGACCTGGCGTTGACTGATGTTGTAGCTGGTCACCTCGCAGCCGTGCTCGTCGGCCAGAAAGCGGGCCAGTTCGCCGAAGCCGCCGCCGAGTTCGAGAACGCGCATGCCCGGCTCCAGGTGCAGCTTGCGGGCGACCAGATCCAGCTTGGCCTGCTGGGCCTCGTCCAGACTGCTCAGCGATCCATCGGGCCCGTAATAGGCGCAGGTGTATTGCATGGTCGGGCCAAGCATGGCCTCGTAGAGACGAATCGAGAGGTCGTAGTGCTGCTTCGCGACGCGCCTGGAAAACCATCGGTTCTGGAGGTTGGCCAGCCGGCTCAAGATATCCTGGCCAAGAAAGCCCGGCATCTTCATCTTCCGGTCCAGCCCGGCCCGAAGCAGCCGGCAGAACAATTCGTCTAGGCGCTCGGCGTCCCACCAGCCATCCATGTAGGCCTCGCCGGCGCCCAGGGATCCGTTGGTAAGCAGTCGCCGATAGAAGCGGTCGTCGCGAATCTGGGGGTCCCACGCCCGCTGGCCGCCAACCCGGACGTCGACGCTGTCGAGCAGATCCTGCAGGTTTTGCGAAAAGCGGCGAATCGGTTGCAGTGACATAGCCAATCTCCCAGCTTGCCAGAGCTTCAGCCTAGCGCAGACCGCATCAGTTTGCAGCCCGAGGGCCGATTTCATGCACGCTGGGCGCGTCGGCGTGTCATCGGAGGCCACGGCGGGGCTGACGGCCAGAAGAATTTTCCCGTCTTTTCAATGGCTGTCGAAAGGCCGATGGTCGAGACATGGTATTTTTATCCTCGTAGCCATACTCGTAGCCCGAATGGAATCCGGGGCAGCGGCCGGGACGTTCGATGTCCCCTTGCACCGCAGCGGATATCGACACGACGGTTACGAAGCCAAGGAAACCGCATGATCAGGAATTGCTTTGTTTTCGTCGCCCTGGCCACCCTGCCGGGACTGGCCCTCGCCGAGCCCCAGGGTGTCGATACCGACCGAAACATCCACATCCCCGCCCAGGAAGACACCCGTTCGGTGCTGCACGTGGCCGCGGTGTACAACGACGAGGACGTCCGCATCCACTACCGGTTCGAGACCGACAATCCCAGCTGGTACCACCAGGTCTGGCGCTACGAAGACGGCAGCTGGAAGCGCTACGGTTCCGGCGGACCCGGACCCGACCCGCACGGCATCTACGAAGACCGCATCTCGATGATGCTCGACGACGGCTCGGTCGACGGCTTCGACCGCTTCGGCGGCTGGATGACCGTCCACGAAGGCATGCGGATGCTGACCTCCGCGGCCGACGCCGAGGCCGTGAAAGACCATCCCACACTGGGCGGAGAGCTGGGCCGCAGCGACGTGCGCAAGTACCTGCCGCAATCGCGGGCTACCGACGATCCCGCCGAGATGTCATGGGACAGGATCATCGACGATGAATCCCTGGAAGAACTGCAAGACGCCGGAGTGTTCATCGATCTTTGGCAGTGGCGCGCGCACCGCTCTCACCCCATGGGCTACGCAGACAACGGCTATGTGTTGCACTACCGCCTGTCATCGGAAGGCGAGAGCATGTTCACCACCAACTGGGATGACGATGCGGGCCACCCGGCCTGGATGTTCGATCCCGAACAGACCGGTAGTCGTTCGCTGGACTGGGACCAGCTGATCGCCCGGGAGTACGGCCAGGACGACCCCTACTTCCTGTCCGAAGACAACGCGGTCGCCTTCGATCCCGACCACGACTGGCAGGAAAATGACGTCATACCGCAACGGTTTCTGCGCACGCCAAGCGGCAGTCGCGGGGCCATCCGCGCCGCCGGGGGCTACGAAGATGGCGCCTGGCGCATCGAACTGACGCGCTCGCTGCAGGCCCCGAACGAGCGCGACAGCAAATCCCTGGAGCACGGAGAAAGGTACAACGTCGCTTTCGCCGTGCACCGCGCCGTCGGCGCCCGCTGGCATCTGGTCTCGCTGCCGCAGACGCTGGGCCTTGAGGTTGAAGACGCAGACATCGTTGCCCGCCGGGTCGAGGGCGACCTCGACGACGCCGAACTGCAGTGGACGGAGATCGACATCTTCTACCCGGGCCAGGTCACCTACCAGTTCCTGCACGACGATGCCCATCCGGGCAAGCCGTTAGTCCGCGAGACGGAACTTGGCGTCCGCGACCAGCACGATCTTGAGACCCTGCCGGGCTTTATCATCGACATGGAGAAACGACTGCTGGACAAGGACGATTGA
>REEW01000130.1 GCA_007694885.1 Wenzhouxiangella sp.
CCTGCAGGGCATGCACATCGGACCCGCTCAGGAGTTTGCCGTCCAGCGTGATCCTGAAGCCGTTCCAGTCGGCCGGCAGGTGCGACCCGGTCACCAGGACGCCGCTCATCCCCGAGCTTTCGCGTACGGCATAGTCCAGGATCGGAGCCGCCCCGGCACCAATGTCAAGCACGTCGATTCCACTGGAACGCAAACCATTGATCAGACCGGCCGTCAGGACCGGGCCGTGCAGGCGGGCGTCGCGACCCACCACCATGCGATCGATGCCGCGATTGCCGGCCAGATCGCCCAGCGCCTGGCCGATCAGCGTTGCACTGCGCGGGTCCAGTCCGGCCTCGAAGCGGCCCAGGATTCCGGCATCGGTAAACAGTCGTGAATCCACCGGGGACGGCCGACCCGACGGGCTCAACTCGCCGCCACGCTTCCTGCCCTTGTTGCGCTTGGCCGGAGGCGCAGGGGATTCCGGTTCGGCGACGGCGGCTTCGTTTGCGGAGGGTTCTGCAGGCCGGTCCGCCGTCACCGGAGCATCGGCCACGGGTTGGTCGAGAGAATCTTCTTCCTCAAGCGCCAGCCCGGGATCCTCCTCGGCCGTTTCGGGCTCAGACGCTGACGCCTCTTCATCCGGGAAAGGAAGCGGCACGTCGAAATCGTCTCCAGCGTCCGAATCGTCCGAGGCCAGGCCTTGATCTCTCTCCAGGCCGGCCGATGGTTCTTTCTCGGAGGACGAGGAACCAGCAGGCTGGTCCTGAGCGACCGGCGCATCACTCATGTCCCAGTCCAGCCCGTCGGATAGCGGCAACTCTTCCGGCTGCGGCGCTGCCGGGGCTTTCGACCCGGTGCTGGTCAAACGGACTTTCGGGACTGCCAGCCCGCGCCGCAGACGCCCCAACGTTGGAAGTCTTGTCCGCAAGGCCGCGAGCTGCGGCCCCAGGTCGGGTCCACGCAGGGCGATCAAGAGCAGAACAAGGCCGAACAGAACCGTGATCCCGGCTGCACGCAGGCTGGTCGCTGGCGCGCTTGTCGCATGATGCCATTCCAGCCATAGCCGGCTGTTGGCCACCGCCTGGCGGGCAGGCTCGCGCATCGGTCGCTGGCCTTGTTCCCAAAGTTCGGTCCGCGCCTGTCCCCGCCCCTGGGACAAGGCCAGATAATGCAGCTCATCGGGCTGCTCAACCCTGGACAGCAAGGCATCTACGGGCAGGCGCAGAAGCAGGATCCCGTGCGCCGCTCCATCGTTTTCAAGACGTCGTGCCAGGGCCAGGTGCGGCGTCCGCCCTGCCGGGGCATGAACCTCGGGTACAGCCGAACCCGTTCGGCGAGCTTCAAGAAGCATTTCCAGTACGGTGAAATCGGGCTGTGGATATTCACCCAGTTCAATGTCCTCGAGAACGGTATCGAAAACCTGGACGGATCGGGGCTGATCAATGCCGGCTGCCCGGACCGCGTCCAGCAACGACCCATCGCTGAGCCGCCCATCGGCCACCAGCCGGATCGCGGCCTGCTGAACTATCGACGAGTCCAGAGCGACCTGAATGACCTGCAGCTCGGTGGCCAGCTCAGCGGCATGTTCAACCGCCGCCTGTTGCGCGCTTTCGACTGCCTGCCGGGTCGTCACGCCGCCCCAGACAAGCAGCAAGCCCAGGACCATGACCGCGCCGCCCAGAACGATGAGCGCCGGGCGGGCAAACCGCGTCAAGGTCTGCATCCTCATCGCGTGCCGGTATGCCCGATGCCGCCGTCGGCACGCTCGCTGGGGTCGAATGCATCCACCACCTGCAAACGAACCTGGATGATCGGCACCACGACCATCTGGGCAATGCGCTGACCGGGTTCGATCCGGATCGTCGCCGACCCGCGGTTCCAGCAGGAAATCTTGACCTCGCCCTGGTAGTCGCTGTCGATCAGACCGACCAGGTTGCCCAGCACCAGGCCCTGCTTGTGGCCGAGACCGGACCGCGGCAACAGCACGGCGGCCAGGTGCGGGTCGTCCAGGTGAATGGCCATGCCGGAGGGAATCAACGCGGTATCGCCCGGCAAGAGCTCGACAGGCTCATCGAGGCAGGCGCGCAGATCCATGCCGGCCGAACCGCTGGTGGCGTAGTCCGGCAGCGGCCAGGTCGAACCCAGGCGCTGGTCGAGAATTCGAACCTGCAATTCCCTCATGTCTTTGTCCCCCCTCCAGTACCACCCGTTATCCGGTCCGCGAGCAGATCGGCCAGCTCAGCGGCCAGCACCGGCTTGGCCGCCGGCCCCAGGGTCCAGTGGCGATCCCGGCTGAACACCTCCAGCGAACTGACCACGTCGCCGAAACCGGTTGAGGCGCCGACCCGGTTGGCCGCGATCAAATCCAGGTTTTTTGCTTCCAGCTTGGACCGGGCTGCCGCTTCGACTGCCTCGGTTTCGGCGGCAAAGCCGACCACCAGTTCGGGTCTGCGTGCATGTCCGGCCACGGTGGCGAGAATATCAGGATTGGGAAGCAGCCTCACGTGCATGGCCTGGCCGGTTTTCTTGATCTTGGCCACGGCCGTTGTTTCTGGCCGGTAGTCGGCCACCGCGGCCACGCCGATGAAAACATTGCAATCATCCAGTCGATCCAGCACCGCCTGGAGCATCTGGCTTGCCGTTTCGACGTCGAACCGCCGGACGCCGGCCGGCGCGGGCAGATCGACCGGACCCGACACCATGGACACCTCGGCGCCGCGATCACGCAGGGCAGCGGCCAGGGCATAGGCCATGCACCCGGACGAACGGTTGCCCAGGTAGCGGACCGGGTCCAGCGGCTCGCGCGTCGGCCCGGCCGTCATCAGGATCCGCTGGCCGCTCAGCAGCGCACGATCGGCAGTGATTGCGGCAACCAGTTCGTCCGGGTCCGGCATCCGGCCCGGGCCGGTTTCGCCGCAGGCCTGGGAACCGCTGGCCGGACCCAGCAGGCGGGCGCCGCGCGCCTCGAGACTGGCCAGATTGGCCTGCACCGCCGGATGCTGCCACATGATCCGGTTCATCGCCGGGGCCAGCCACAGCCGGGCCTGGCTGGCCAGGATCAGGGTGGTGAGGAGATCATCGGCCAGGCCACCGGCCAGGCGGCCGATCAGGTGGGCCGTGGCCGGGGCCACGAGGATGTCGTCGGCCCAGCGAGCCAGTTCGATATGGCCCATGCCCGCCTCGGCTTCTTCGTCCCACAAGTCCCGGCGTACCCGATGGCCGCTGACCGCCTGCAAGGCCAGCGGGGCGACGAAGGACTGCGCCCCGGCGGTCAACACCACGCGCACCTCGCAGCCGGCATCGCGCAGGCGGCGCACGAGTTCCGGTGCCTTGTAGGCGGCAATGCCGCCCGACACCCCGAGCAGGACGCGGCGCGAAGAAGAATGGCTCATGGCTCGGCAAGCTGCGGCATTTTCCTACGACCTGTAGCGAAAAGTGCCCGATGCACTTCGTCCGACAAGGGCCGATACTGGCAACGCGCACATGTTTAAAAAAGGCTTCCCGATTGTATGCGAATCGCCGACTGGCCACACACCGAGCGCCCGCGTGAACGTCTCCTGGCCAACGGGCCGGGCGCCCTGAGCGATGCCGAACTGCTCGCCATCCTGTTGCGAACCGGGGCGCGCGGACGCTCGGCGCTGGACCTGGCCCGCCTGCTGCTGTCCCGGCACGGGGGCCTGCGCGGCCTGCTCGACACCGAGCAGAACCAGCTCTGCCAGTTACCCGGCCTGGGCCCGGCCAAGTATGCCCAGCTGCACGCGGCCATGGAACTGGCCCGCCGCCACCTGCGCGAAAACCTGACCCGCGGCCAGCCCCTGACCAGCCCGCAGGCCACCCGGGAATACCTGAAAGCCGCCCTGCGCGACCGCCCGCATGAAGTCTTCTGCGCGCTGATGCTCGACACCCGCCACCGCGTGATCAGCTTCGAGGAATTGTTCAACGGCACCATCGACTCGGCCCATGTGCATCCACGTGTGGTGGTGGAAAAAGCCCTGGCACGACGGGCCGCGGCCCTGATCGTGGCCCACAACCATCCGTCCGGGGTCGCCGAGCCCAGCCAGGCCGACCTGGCCATTACCCGTCGCCTGCGCGATGCCCTGGGGCTGGTCGATATTCGGCTGCTGGACCACTTCATCGTCGGCGATACGGAGGTGGTCTCGCTGGCCGAGCGCGGGCTGGTCTGAGCGGGGACAACGCCCGTTTCTGCTTGCCTCACACGCCCCCGGGCGGCACAATGGCGGGCTTTCCCAATGCTTTCAGGCCACCCCCCGCCATGACCGACCGTCGCCAGCTCGCCAACGCCATCCGTTTTCTGTCCATGGACGCCGTCCAGCGGGCCAATTCCGGGCATCCGGGCATGCCCATGGGCATGGCCGATATCGCCGAGGTGCTGTTCAACGACCACCTCAAGCACAACCCGGCCAACCCGCAGTGGTGGGATCGCGACCGCTTCGTGGTCTCCAACGGCCACGGCTCCATGCTGCTGTACTCGGTCCTGCACCTGTCAGGCTATGGCGTGAGCCTGGACGATCTGAAGAACTTCCGCCAGCTGCACTCGCCGACCCCCGGACA
>REEW01000153.1 GCA_007694885.1 Wenzhouxiangella sp.
TCAAGGATAAGGGCGGATTCCGGGTCTGCCCGTCGGGGGTGTAACCCCGACCTACCCCGATCCTTCTACCGAACCCTTAAACCTTAAACCTTAAACCTTAAACCTTAAACCTTCACCGTAACCCGTAACCCGTAACCCGTAACCCCCAAGATAAGGGTTTTATCCGGCTCTGCCCGTCGGCCACGTAGGGCCGACCTACGGTACGGGCCATTGCGGGGTTTTCCGGAAACCGGAAACCGGAAACCGGAACATCAAACAAAATGCTCATCCAAATACCGATGAATTTCCTCTTCCACCCTCGGCTGCAGGTAGCTCAGGAAAAACCCCAGCGTGGCTTTGACGTGCACGGCCTGGTCGTCGACGGCGATCTCGCCGTGGACGCCGAAGCGCTCGAAGTGGATGGTGTCGCCCTGCCAGCGGTAGGAGATGGCGAACTTGTCGGCCAGGTCCCGGGCCAGGTCGTCGGCGATCTGCTGGGCTTGTTCCAGGCTCTTGTCGTGTTTTTTGTGGATGTCGATAGCCATGTTTGTTCTACAGCGAGGTTCGTGGTGGCAAAAGTACGCTGGCCAGGATCATGCCGGTGGTCAGGGCCACCGCAATCATACCCGCCATCACGGCGGTTTCGATGCCCGAGATCACGTCGTCGGCCAGCAGGGTCGCCAGGCCGCGCAGCCCGATGCTTCCCGGGACCAGCAGGATCAGGCCGGGCAGGTGCATGACCGAGCCCGGACGCCCGGTCAGGGTCACGAACAGGTTGCCGGCCAGGCCGACCGCCAGGGCGCCGATGAAGGCGCCGATGACCGGTGCTTCCAGGCCGATGCCCAGGCGCGCGCCGGCGTAGGCAATCAGGCAGGCCAGCAGAATCCAGACCCAGTCGCGCAGATGGGCCTGGTTGAGCAGCATCAGCCCCAGTGCCGCCAGCATGACGCCAGCCGCCGGCAGCCATGCCGGAGCCGGTGAGGCGCTGATCAGGTCGACCGGGCCGACCAGCCAGGTGCCGGTCATGCCGCCCATGACCAGCCCCAGGGCCAGCAGGGCGAATATCGTCAGGGCGAAGGCAAGCCGCGACGAGCCCGAGACCAGGTGTCCGGTTGCCAGTTCGCGCGAGGCGGTGGTCAGGTCCATGCCGGGCACCAGGGCGATGATGCTGGCAATCACTGCCGGTACCAGCGCGGTTTGCGGGTCGATGCTGCACCAGAGCACGCCGAGAAAAGTGACCACGGTGGCGGTCAGCGGCGAGGCCAGGCGCGAGCGTTCGACGTGGCGGCGCAGCCACAGCACGATCAGGCCGGTGACCGTGCCCAGCGCCAGGGCCAGCAGCATCTCCCGCCAGCCGCCGCCGATCAGCGGCGCGATGCCGCCGGACAGGGCCACGAACCCCAGCAGCTGCAGCCAGTAGCCGTAGATCGGGGCGGCCTGGTCGATCTGCCGGACCCGTTCGTCGGCCGGTTCCGGGTCGATATGGCCGGCGGCCAGCTGCTCCATGACCTCGGTCAGGTCGGCAAGCTTGGCCAGGTTGGTGCTGCCGGGGTCGGAGCGGGCCAGAAACGTGCGCTGCTTTTCGCCGTCGCCCAGCGAGACGATCAGCGCCGTGGGCGTGGAAAAAAACTCCGCCTGCAGCCCCAGCCGCGAGGCCATGATCTGCATGGCGTCTTCCAGGCGATGGGCCGGCGAGCCGACGTGGAGCAGGGCCCGGCCGAGGTTGAGGACCAGCGCGGCATAGCGGTTGGATTCGTACGGCTGGGGGGCGTCCGGCTGGGCTGGGTTTTCGTTCATGGTGCGAAGTGTACTGCCAGGAATGTGGAGCCGGGCCCGGGCGCGATGCTGCCGTTCCTGCCGATCACGCTTGTGCTAGCCTTTTGGCCATGACTGCCGTGCTGGAGCATCTCACTCGCCTGGTCGCCTATCCGACCGTTTCCAGGGAATCCAATCTCGACCTGGTCGATTGGCTGGAGGCCAGGCTGGTCGCGCTCGGCGGGCGTGGCCGGCGCACGTTCAGCGACGATGGCCGCAAGACCAATCTGTGGGTTGGGTTCGGACCCGTCGGGCCGGGCGGGGTGGTCTTGTCCGGCCACACCGACGTGGTTCCGATCGACGGCCAGAACTGGGCCACCGATCCGTTCGTGCTGACCGAGCGCGAAGGCCGTCTCCACGGGCGGGGGACGGCCGACATGAAGGGCTTTTCGGCGGCCATCCTGGCCGTGCTGGAGCGCGCCGATCTGGGCCGACTGCGCCAACCCCTGTACGTTGCCCTGTCCTACGACGAGGAAGTCGGCTGCCTGGGCGTGGATCGCATGATTGATGACGCACTGGCCGCCGGTGCGCAGCCGGAGTATGCCGTGATCGGCGAGCCGACCACCATGCACATCGTTCGCGCGCACAAATCGATCAACGTGTTTCGCACCCGCATCACCGGCAAGGCAGCCCATTCCAGCCAGCCGCACCGCGGCGCCGGTGCCATCGTCGCCGCCGGTCGGCTGATCGAGCGGCTCTACCGGATCGGCGAAGAAAAGCGCGCCCGGGCAGCCGGCAACGGTTTCGAGCCGCCGTGGACGACCGTCCAGGTCGGGCTGATCCGGGGCGGCAACGCGGTCAACATTCTGCCGGACGGCTGCCAGTTCCTGTGGGAATACCGGTCCATGCCGGATGAAAGCCCCGACGAAATCCTCGAGCGGATGGGCGAGTTCTCCGATCGCGAGGTGTTGCCGGCGCTGCGCGAGTTTGCCCCCGAGGCCGACATCGTCGTCGACACCCTGGCCCGGGTGCCGCCCCTGATGCCCGATCCGCAGCGCCGCGCCGAACGCTGGGTCGGCGGCCTGCAGGGGGTCCGGAACGGCGGTAGCGGCGAGGTGTCTTTTGCCACCGAGGCCGGCAGCTTTCAGCGCGCCGGCATCCACAGCGTGGTCTGCGGCCCCGGCTCGATCGACCAGGCCCACCAGCCCGACGAGTTCATCGAGGTAAGCGAGCTTGAACGCTGCGAGCGCATGATTGAATCGGTGCTCGGCTACCTGGCGGGGCAAGGTCGATGACCCTGCGGCTGTTCCAGGTCGATGCCTTTGCCGAGCGCGTGTTCGAGGGCAATCCGGCCGCGGTCGTCCCGCTGGAGCAGTGGCTGGACGATGCGACGCTCCAGGCCATTGCCGAAGAAAACCAGCTCTCGGAGACGGCGTTTTTCGCCCCCGTTGCCGACGGATACCGGCTGCGCTGGTTCACGCCGGTCTCCGAGGTTGATCTGTGCGGTCACGCCACCCTGGCCTGTGCGCACGTGCTCTTTCACCACCTGGGTTTTGATCAGGACGTTGTTCGCTTCCAGACCCGAAGCGGTGAGCTGAGCGTGCGGCGAACCGACACCGGACTGGCCATGGACTTTCCGGCGCTGGCGTCGGAGCCGGTCGCGGTGCCGGGCGATCTGATCGACGGTTTTTCCGGGCGCAAGCCGGAAGCGGTGTTTCGGGGCCAGGATTACCTGGCCCTGTTGCCCGGCCCCGGTGACGTGCTTGGCCTGGAGCCTGATTTCACCGCCCTGGCCCGGCTTGATCGTCGCGGCGTCATTGCCACCGCCCCCGGCGAAGATTGCGATTTCGTCAGCCGTTGTTTTTACCCGAAACTGGGCGTTGCCGAGGACCCGGTCACCGGCTCGGCCCACTGCCAGCTGGCGCCGTTCTGGGCCGCGCGCCTGGGCAGGACCGAGCTGTCTGCGCGCCAGGTCTCGACGCGGACCGGTCGCCTGCGCTGCCGTGTGGTCGGCGAGCGGGTCGAGTTGTTGGGTTCGGCGGTGACGTACCTGGAAGGAGAGTTGTCGAGGGGTGCTGCAGAGTACGGAGGCTCGGGACCATGAACCCGGATGCCCAGGATCGGCCGCAGATTCGTCCGCTCTGGCCGACCCTGTTCCTGAGCCACCGGCTTCCCGGTCACGAGCGCGCCAACCCGGCGCTGGTGCAGCTGGTCACCGATCTGGAAAAGGCCCGCCCCGACCTGACCACCGACTACCTGGAAGGCAACCTGTTCGCCAACCGCCACCCGGTACTGGAGTGGCTGGAGGCCTGCATCCGGCGCTGCGTACAGGACTACGCCGCTGCCACCGGCATCGACTACGAGCTCGATTTCCACGTCCAGGGCTGGGCCAACATCAACCGCTTCGGCGATTACCACAATCTGCACAACCATCCCTATTCCTGGCTGAGCGGCACCTACTACGTGCAGGTTCCCGAACCGAAACCCATGCCCGGGCGCAAGGACCTCAACCCGGGCGCGATCAGTTTCTTCGACCCGCGTCCCCAGGCCAACATGAACGCCATCAAGAACGATGCCCAGATCAACCCGGAGCATCGCCTCGTGCCGCGCCCCGGTGACCTGCTGCTGTGGCCGGCGTTCGTTCATCACCTGGTCCACCCCAACCACTCCGACGAGCTGCGGATCTCGATCTCGTTCAATATCGTGCTGCGCTGGCAGGAACGATACGTACCCTGACCCCTCAATCATCCGCCCCCGGCGTCCGCCGCGCCTGCTTGATCTTCCCGCGCTGGCGCTTGCCTTCCAGGCGCTTTTTC
>REEW01000087.1 GCA_007694885.1 Wenzhouxiangella sp.
CGCCAAGCACGGCCCGAAGCACCCGGCACGCCCCGATGCTCGAACCCATCTACTGCCAACCGCCGCGAGACTGAACAACGGGTCTAGACTCGCTGCTCTAATCCGCAAGCCTATGATGATGGGTGCGATACACTGGACTTTCAGTCCCGGAGCCCTGCAGCCATGGCCAATTCCTATGACTACATCATCGTCGGAGCCGGCTCGGCAGGTTGCGTGCTGGCCAACCGCTTGAGCGCCGACCCGTCCAACCGGGTGCTGCTGCTGGAAGCCGGCCCGCGCGACTGGAATCCCTTCATCCACATGCCGGCCGGGCTGGCCAAACTGGTCAACTTCAAGTCGCTGAACTGGAACTATTCGACCGAGCCGGAGCCGGCGCTGAACAACCGCCGCCTGTACTGGCCGCGCGGTCGGGTGCTGGGCGGTTCCAGTTCGATCAATGCCATGTGTTTCATCCGCGGCCACCGCAGCGACTACGAGGACTGGGCGGCAGCGGGCAATCCGGGTTGGGGCTGGGACGATGTCCTGCCGTATTTCATTCGCTCGGAGAACAACCAGGCCCGCGGCGCCTCGGAGCTGCACGGGGTCGGCGGTCCACTGAACGTGGAGGATCTGTCTTTTTCCAACCCCTTGAGCGAGGTCTTCATCCAGGCCGCCGAGCAAGCCGGCTTTGCCGCCAACCGCGACTTCAATGGTCCGGCCCAGCGCGGCTTCGGTCTGTACCAGGTCACCCAGCGCGGCGGGCGGCGCTGCTCCACAGCGGTCGGCTACCTGCGACCGGCCCGATCGCGGCCCAACCTGACCGTCCTGACCGGTGCCTTGACGCTCAACCTGGAGTTTGCCGGCAATCGGGCCACCGGCGTTCGCTACCAGCGACGCGGCATGATCCGCACCGCCCTTGCCAGCCGTGAGGTATTGCTTGCCGGCGGGTCGATCAACTCACCCCAGTTGCTGATGCTGTCGGGCATCGGGCCGGCCGCTGAGCTGGAACGGGTGGGCATCGACGTGCGCCATGATCTCGAAGAGGTGGGTGCCAACCTGCAAGACCATCTCGACGTCTGCACCCTGACCCGCTGCTCGCAGCCGATCACCTACGACCAGTTGAGCGAAATCCGGGTCGGGCTGAAGTATTTTCTCTACCACGAGGGCGAGGGCACGTCCAACATTGCCGAGGCTGGTGGCTTCCTGGTCAGCGGGCGCGACCGCGACGACCGCCCCGACATCCAGATGCATTTCGTTCCAGCCCTGCTCGACGACCACGGCCGCAACCGCCTGCCCGGCGATGGCTACACCATCCATGCCTGCCCGCTGCGGCCGCAGAGCCGCGGCCGGATCGGCCTGCACAGCGACGATCCGCGCCAGCCGCCGGCGATTCGGGCCAACTACCTGAGCGAGCCGGAAGACCTGGAAATGATGATTGAATGCGTACGCCTGTCGCGCGAGATTCTCAATCAGCCGGCCTTCAAACCCTTCCGTGGACACGAAATCTACCCCGGCAACGAAGTCGAAACGCGCGACGCCATGATCGAATTCATCCGAACCAAGGCCGAGTCCATCTACCATCCGGTCGGCACCTGCCGCATGGGCAGCGACAAGCGCGCCGTGGTTGACCCGGAACTGCGCGTGCGCGGGATCGAAGGGCTGCGCGTGATCGACGCCTCGGTAATGCCGACCCTGATCGGCGGCAACACCAACGCGCCGACGGTCATGATTGCCGAGAAAGCCGCGGACCTGATCCTTGGGCGGGCGGTGGCGCGACCGCAGGAAGCCGAGGCGGAAGCGGCTTGATCGTTAAAGAACCTCTCGCCAAGACGCCAAGGCGCCAAGGAAAGACGGAAAGGGGCAGCACTACCTGATGAAAACCTTTTTTTCCACCGCGCCGCGCGGGCTGGAAGAACTGCTGGCCGCCGAGTTCACTTCGCTGGGGCTGGAGGGTGTGCGGGTGCGGCGCGGCGGGGTCGAGTTCGGCGGCGAACTGGCTTCCGGCTACCGCGCCTGCCTGTGGTCGCGCCTGGCCAACCGGATCCTGCTGCCGCTTGCCCGATTCAGCGCCGAAGACGACGATGCCCTTTACCGGGGCGTACAGGTGATCGACTGGTCAAGTCACCTGGGGCCGGAACACACCCTGGCCGTGGATTTCACCGGCGTGCGGGCCGCGATCAGCCACAGCCGCTTCGCCGAGCAGCGGGTCAAGGACGCGGTGGTCGACCAGATCCGCGAATCGACTGGATCGCGGCCATCGGTCGACACCGAGTATCCCGATCTGCGCATCAACGTCCACATGATGGCCGATGCGGTCACGCTGGCAATTGATCTATCCGGCGACAGCCTGCACCGACGCGGCTACCGGCGCGAGGGCGGCCCGGCTCCGCTGAAAGAGAACCTGGCCGCGGCCATGCTGATCCGGGCTGACTGGCCCGCCATCGCCACTGCCGGCGGCCCGTTCGTCGACCCGATGTGCGGCTCGGGCACACTGTTGATCGAAGCGGCCTGGATGGCCGGCGACTCGGCACCTGGGCTGCTGCGCACCCGCTTTGGCTTCCATGGCTGGCGTGGCCACGACGATGAGGCCTGGAAGTCCCTGCTCGACGAGGCCCTGGAGCGCCAGGAGCGCGGCCTGGCGGCCATCCCGCCAATCATCGGCTACGACCAGGACGAACAGGCCGTGGCCGCCAGCGCGTCCCATCTGCGCCGTGCCGGGCTGGCCGGGCGGGTGATCGTCGAGCAGCGCGACATCGGCCAGGCCGCACCGCCGGCCGATGCCAGGCCCGGACTGGTCGCCACCAACCCGCCCTACGGCGAGCGCCTGGGCGAAAACCACGAGTTGGTGCCGCTCTACCTGCGCCTGGGCCAGAGCCTGAAAAGCCGTTTCGGCGGCTGGCGCGCCATCGTGCTCAACGGCGCCGGCTGCCAGATCGGCTTGAAGCCCGACAAATCCTGGCAGCTCTACAACGGCGCGATCGAGTGCCGGCTGGAGCGTTTCGAGGTCGTGGCCGATGGGGAAGGCAAAGACCACGAACCGGCCAAGGACCTGGTCAACCGCCTGCTCAAAAACCAGCGCCAGCTGAAAAAATGGCTGGCCCGCGAGAACATCCACTGCTACCGCGTCTACGATGCCGACATCCCCGAATACGCCCTGGCCGTGGACGTCTACAACACCAGCGACGGGCGCTGGCTGCACGTGCAGGAATACGCAGCACCGGCCAGCATCGACCCGGCCCGGGCCCAGTCTCGACTGCGCGCGGCCTTGAGCGTCCTGCCGGAAACGCTGGCAACCGATCCGGCAAGAATGGTATTCAAGGTCCGCCAGCGCCAGCGCGGCGACAGCCAGTACCGGCGCATGGGCGAGCAAGGGCAGATGCTGGAAGTGCGCGAGGGCCCCTGCCGGCTGTGGGTCAACCTGACCGATTATCTTGATACCGGCCTGTTTCTGGATCACCGCCCGGTGCGCACCTGGATCGGGGCGAATGCCAGGGGCAAGCGCTTCCTGAACCTGTTCTGCTACACCGGTGCGGCCACCGTGCACGCCGCCCTCGGCGGGGCAAGCGCCACCACCAGCGTGGACTTATCCGCCACCTACCTGGAGTGGACGCAAAAAAACCTGCACCTGAACCAGTGCAACAGCCCCATCCATCGGCTCATGCGCGCCGACTGCCGCGAGTGGCTGGGGCGCTGCCGCGAGCGCTTTGATCTGATCTTCCTCGACCCGCCCAGCTTTTCCAACTCCAAGCGCATGGACGGCGACCTGGACATCCAGCGCGACCACGCCGAGCTGATCCGCTCAGCCGCCGGCCTGCTCCATCCCGACGGCCTGCTGATCTTTTCCGCCAACCGCCGCAGCTTCAAGCTCGACCCGGCCCTGGCCGACGAACTGGCCATCGAAGACCGCAGCGCCTGGTCGATTCCGAAGGATTTCGAGCGCAATCGGCGGATTCATCAGTGCTGGTTCATCCGCCATCGAGGCTGACCAAGGCGCCGGCGTCAAGCTCAGGGACTACGCTGCTCACCCGAGGGGTCTGGTCCGGTCAGTCGGTCCAGCAGCCAGTAACCGGCGGCCACGATCAGGCCCAGGCTGGCCACCATCAGTCCCGCCCAGACAGGACCGCCGGTAGCGACCCAGCCCAGGGCTTCGGTCGAGAGGCCGGCAACCAGAAGACCGAAAGACGAGGTCATGGCCGGGCTCAGGAGCGCATCGCGTCCAGCTGCGTTCCGCAGCGCATCAATATGGTCAAGGGCCAGAACGAACAGCATGGCGATCAGTGCGCCGGCACCGGCCAGCAGAGGACCCATGGCCGGTCCCGCCAGCAGTCCGACCACGATCAGAAACGTCGCCGCCAAGCCCAGTATTGGACCAGAAGAATCTCTTACCTGCTGCGGAATCGAATGTGTGCCCGTCAGCACCGACTGGGGCACACTGAAGGCCGCAGCCAGACAGGTCCGGGTCTCGGCGGCGGCACGACCCTCCGACTCGACCCGTTGAACGGTGCGTACACCTAGCCCCGCGGCCTCGGCCAGTTGTTCCTGCGACCACCCGCGCAGCTCGCGCAGGTTGCGGACCATGCTTGCGTCGATCTTCATTTCCTTACTCATGGGGACACTCCGGTTGAAAGGAGCCGGCAGTATCCGTCGGGCCTGCCTGGAATTCTACGCCAGCGGTCGCCGAATGCCCGCCACCGGGCCGCCAGCAGCCCGACATTCCCGGCCGAAGCCCCTGGGGCAAGTTCCAGCACCCGATCGAGACCTGGCTCCTGGATCATGACACTTGTCATGCAGAACTCGTGGCGCGCGGCACTGGGTCCGCGGACGCATCGGCGGAATACTGCTCACCGGTTCAACGAAAAAGGCGTGAGCATGAATCATCCGGCAATCGAGGCATCGGGATTGAGCTATCGCTACGGAACTCACAGTGCTCTGCAGGGCGTCGATCTGGCCTGTGCACCCGGGCGCCTGCTGGCGCTGCTGGGGCCGAACGGGGCCGGCAAGACTACGCTGGTCAAGCTGCTGCTGGGCGTTTTCTCGCCGCAGCAGGGCAAGGTGCGGGTGGCCGGTGGCGATCCGCGCCAGAGGGCCACGCGCACCGGCATCGGCACCATGCTGCAGATCAGCGGGGTGCCGGAGAACTTGAGCGTGGCCGAACTGGCCGATCTGTTCGCCAGCCTGTATCCCGATCCACTGCCGCGCATGGCCGCGCTGGGCCTGGCCGAGGTCGAAGATCTGGCGAAACGGCGTTTCGGCCAGCTTTCGGGCGGGCAGCGCCAGCGCGTGCTGCTGGCCCTGGCCCTGATCGGTCAGCCGGGGGTGCTGGTGCTGGACGAGCCCGGTAGCGGCCTGGATCCCGCCAGCCGGCGCGCCCTGGGTGAATTGATCCGCGCCCAGCGCGAGCGCGCCACCACGGTGCTTTTGTGCACCCATGACCTTGAAGAAGCCGCCCGGCTGGCCGACGAGGTGGTGATTCTCGACCGCGGCCGGGTGATCGCCAGCGGCACGCCGAGCGAGCTGACCCGCCGCCTGCCCGAGCGCCGGGTGCGCTGCCGCACGAACTTGAACACGGAGCGACTGGCCGCCCTGCCCGGCTGCTGCCAGGTCAGCCGAGACGGAGACGTCGCCGAAATCCTGGTACGTGATGTCAATCCCTTTCTGCAGGCGCTGCTGGCCGCCGATCCGCTCATGTCGGATCTGGGCGTGGCAGGCGCCAGCCTGGAGGATGCCTTTCTGACCCTGACCCACCCCCCGCTCAAGGAGGCTGCATGAACGCCGGCGCCCGCTTCGAGCATTCCGCCCACTGGCAGTTCACTCGCGCGGCCTTCTTGGGCCTGTGGCGGATGCCGGCCTACAGTCTGCCGACGCTGCTGTTTCCGGTCGGATTCTACGTCTTCTTCGGGCTGCTGATGAACCCGGCCTTCGCCCAATGGATGCTGGCCACGTTCGCCACCTTCGGCGTGGTCGGCACTGCCCTGTTCGCCTTTGGCGTGGGTGTCGCGATGGAGCGCAGCCAGGGCTGGTGGCTGCTGCTCCGGGCCGCGCCGACGCCGTTTTCTGCCGTGCTGGCCGGCAAGCTGGCGGCGGTCATGGGCTTTGCCCTGATGATTGTTCTGATCATGGCCTGGCTGGCGGCGGTCTTTGGCGGCGTGCGCCTGGAAAGCGGGCAGTGGCTGGCCCTGGTCGCCGTACTGATCGCCGGCACGCTGCCGTTCAGCCTGCTTGGGCTGGCGCTGGGGTTGTGGCTGTCGCCCAATGCCGCGCCGGCCATCATCAATGTCCTGTACCTGCCGCTGGCCTTGTTGTCGGGGCTGTGGATTCCGGTCAGCCAGCTGCCGGCAATGGTCCAAGGCCTGGCGGTCTGGCTGCCGCCGTATCATCTGGCAGGTTTGGCGCTGCACGTCAGCGGCACCCATGCCGGGCCGTGGCTGCAGCACCTGCTGGCGCTGGCCGCTTTCACCGTGCTCAGCGCCGGCCTGGCCGCCCTGGCCTGGCGCCGCTTCAAGGGCGCTTGAGATCATGCGCCCGCTGATTCTGATCGCAGCCGCTTTTGCCCTGGTGATCGCCCTGATCCTGGCCCTGCCCACGCCCTTCTCGACGGCCGATTCTGCGGCCGATCCCGAGAATTTCGCCATTACCGGCGTGCGCGTGTTCGACGGTCAGGCCTTCCTCGAGGCCGTCGACGTAATCGTGCGTGATGGCCGAATCGAACACATGGGACCGGGCCTGTCCATCCCGCGCGATCTGACTCCCATCGACGGCCGGGGTCAGACCCTGCTGCCCGGCCTGATCGATGCCCATGTCCATACCTTTGGACAGGCGCAAGCCGATGCACTACGCTTTGGTGTGACCACTCTGCTGGACATGTTCACCTCTCCCGCCATGCTTCCCGAAGCCCGCCGGCAACGCGCACAAGCGAACCAGTCCCAAATGGCGGATCTGTATTCGGCTGGCGTTCTGGCGACCGCCCGGGGCGGGCACGGTACGCAGTACGGCATCCCGGTTCCGCCCGTCTCCGCGCCGGAAGACGCCAAAGAGTGGGTGGCTGCGCGCGTGGCGGAGGGTTCGGATTTCATCAAGATCGTGATCGAGCCAGGCCGGCTGTGGGGTACACCGCGCCCGACCCTGGATGAGCCCACCGTGCGCGCCCTGGTCACTGCCGCCCATGCGCACGGGCTCATGACCCTGGCCCACGTCTCGACCGAGGCCGACGCGATCATGGCGGTCGAAGCCGGGGTCGACGGCCTGGTCCATGTCTTCGCTGACCGGCCGGCATCGGCGGAATTTCTGAACCTTGCCCGCGAGCGCGGCGTGTTCGTCGTGCCCACCACCGTGGTCATGGCCGGCGTCGGCGGACAATTGGATCTCGACGCGCTGCTGGCCGAAGACGGTATCGGTGAGCGCTTGAGCGTCGAGCAGCAGGCCAGCCTGCGCGGCGCTGGCTGGAGCGCGCCCAACGGCCAGGCGCTGCTGGCGCAAAGCCTTGAAAACACTGCCGTATTGCACACCGCCGGCATTCCGCTACTGGCCGGCAGCGACGCACCCAACCCCGGCACCGCGCATGGCCTGAGCGTGCACGTGGAGCTGGAGTTTCTGGTCCAGGCCGGCATGCGTCCGGATCAGGCCTTGCACGCCGCCACGCTTCTGCCGGCCGAGCACTTCGGCCTGGAAGACCGCGGCTGCATCCGCACCGGTTGTCGGGCCGATCTGCTGCTTGTCAACGGCGACCCCGGGACCGACATTCGCGCCACCCGGCAGATCGCGGCGGTGTGGAAGAACGGCTTGCCGGTGACCCTGGAGCGCAGTCCGGCCGAAACCGCCGCGGCCGGCACCGCGCGCGCGGCCACCGATCTGCTCTCAGCCGCCGAAATCGCGCGCTGGATGCCGTCCGACGATCGCTTCCTGGGCGGGCGCTCCGAGGCGCAGCTGGAGCGGGATGTTGACGGCAAGATCAGTGTCGGCGGCGAACTGGCCGCTGGCAGTCAATTCGCTTATGCCGGCCTGCTGTGGTCGGCCGGACAACCCTTCATGAGCCCGATCGACCTGACTGAGCGCAAGCGCCTGCTGATCCGGGTGCGCGGCGACTCCGGTCCCTGGATGGCGATGCTGTTCAGCGGCGCAACGCCCGGCGCGGCCGCACCGTTGCAGCTGCCGTTGATCCCCGGCGGCGATGGGGCCGGCCTGAACGTGAACCTGGCCGATGTCGCCGGCCTGGAGATGGGCCAGTTTCAGGCCATCGGCGTATTCGCCGTCGGCAGTCCGCGGGACTTCGGGTTCGAACTGGTCGAGGCGCGCCTGGAATGAAACGGAGCAGAAAAGCGATTGCTCACATCCGCACCCTCCATCACTGGCTGCTGCCGCCGGAGACCGAAGTCGGCTGGACGCCCTACCTGTGGCTGATCTATTTCGGTTTTTTCTGGCTGCAGTACGCTTTCCAGCCACCCGGAAACCAGGAGCTGGCGCTGGCGCTGCTCAGCAGCGCGCTGTTTCTGGCGCTGTTCTTCAGTGGATTTCGGCGCAGCGGACGGGCTGCTCTCGTGCACGTGCTGGCGCTGGCCGCGCTGGGTGTAGCCTGGGCGCCGTTCAATGTCGGTGCCAGCACCTTTTTCGTCTACGCCGGAGCATTTGCCATGCTCGTCGGTCCGCCTCGCCAGGCCTGGGCGGTACTGATTGGACTGATGGTCGTGATTGGCCTGCTGGCGCTGCTGGTCCAGCCCATGCCCGTGTTCTGGCTGCCCGGGCTGCTGGCTACCTTCATCGTCGGCGCCGCCAACATTTATTTTGCCGAGCGCGAGCGCCAGAACGCCGCGCTCAGGCTCTCCCAGTCCGAGGTTCAGCAACTGGCCCGGGTGGCCGAACGCGAACGCATCGCCCACGATCTGCACGACGTGCTGGGCCATCGCCTGTCGGTGATGGTGCTCAAAAGCGAGCTGGCCGGCAAGCTGTTCGAGCGCGACCCGCAGCGCGCCCGAGCGGAAATCGCCGATGTGGAGCGCAGCGCGCGCGAGGCCTTGAGCGAAGTCCGGGAGGCGATCGCCGGCTACCGCGAGCGCAGCCTGTCGGCCGAACTGGAACAGGCCCGGCTGGCGCTGACCAGCGCCGATGTAGCGCTCGATCTGCGCCTGGACGAGGCCTTGAGCCTGGACGCCCATACCGAAGCGGTGCTCACCCTGGTCATCCGCGAAGCAGTGACCAACATCGTTCGCCACGCCCGCGCCCGGCGCTGCTGGATTCACCTGACGCGTGCCGCGCCCGGCGCCGAACTGACGCTCGAAATCGGCGATGATGGCGGTGGCCGCATCCGGCCCGAAGGCGGCGGCGTCGACGGCATGCGCGCGCGCATCGAGGCCCTGGGCGGGCTGTTTCGCCTCGACCCCGACCGGCGCCTGATCCGGGCCCACCTGCCCGTGGCCTCCGAGCCATGATCCGGGTGCTGATCGCCGAAGATCAAGGCCTGGTACTGGGCGCACTGGCCGCCCTGCTGAACCTGGAAGACGACATCGAGGTCGTGGCCACGGCCGAAGACGGCCAGGCGGCGCTGGATCGTCTGACCGAGAGTCCCGGCATCAACCTGGTATTGACTGATATCGAGATGCCGCGCCTCACGGGCCTGGAGCTGGCCGAAGCCGTGCGCGAGCGCTTTCCGGATACACGCGTAGCGATCGTCACCACCTTCGGTCGGCCAGGCTACCTGCGGCGTGCTCTGGAAGCCGGCGTCAGAGGCTACCTGCTCAAAGACACGCCGGCTGAACAGCTGGCCAACGCGGTACGCCGGATCGCCAGGGGCGAGCGCGTAATTGCGCCCGAGTTGGCCTTGAGCGCCTGGGACGGCCAGAACCCCTTGAGCGAGCGCCAGCGCCAGGTGCTGCGCCTGGCCGGCGAGGGCTTGAGCACCCGCGCCATCGGCCAGCAGCTGCATCTTGCAGAGGGTACGGTGCGCAATTACCTGTCCGAGGCGATCAGCGAACTGCACGCCGCCAACCGCATCGAGGCCTATCGCCTGTCCCGCCAGCAGGGCTGGCTGTAGGTCGGGGTTACACCCCCGACGGCCAGACCCGGCCAATTGCACCAAGCGTCTGGACGGCCGAGGCCAGACCCGGCCAATTGCACCAAGCG
Organism: Wenzhouxiangella sp.; assembly: GCA_007694885.1. GTDB lineage: Bacteria > Pseudomonadota > Gammaproteobacteria > Xanthomonadales > Wenzhouxiangellaceae > Wenzhouxiangella. The sequence goes on from REEW01000087.1 coordinate 10,093, forward strand.
TTTGGACGGCCGAGGCCAGACCCGGCCAATTGCACCAAGCGTTTGGACGGCGGACAGCCCGACCCGCCCAATCACGCCATGCGTTTCGGACGGCCGAGGCCAGACCCGGCGACTTTCGCCATGCGTTTGGACGGCGGAGTTGAGCCGGCATCGCCCGCCGGCCACGTAGGGCCGGCCTACGGTTGCCCGAACCCCGAACCCTGGTCCCTGGTCCCTGGTCCCTGGTCCCTGGTCCCTGGTCCCTGGTCCCTGGTCCCTCGTCCCTGGCCCTTAGTCCCGACTCTCCAAAACGCGCCAGATGCCCTCGCGCCTCGGATCGGCCGCACCATCGACCCGGCCGTCGGGATAAAAGACCACGCCGTGCAGGCCCGATTCCTCGCCGCGACCGGGACGGACTTCAACGCCCAGTTCGGCGAGTCCGGCCAGGGTCGCTTCCGGGAAACGACCGGCCTCACCGAAGAAGTTTTCGCCGAAAGCCACCAGGTTGGGCAGGTCGATCGCCTCCTGCAGCGGCAGATTCCAGGCCAGCAGGCCGACGATGGTCTTGGCGTTATAGACCAGGATGGCCGAACCACCCGGCGAACCGAGCGCGGCGACCAGGCGATCGTCGGCGTCGAACACCAGCACCGGCGACATCGAGGAGCGCGGACGTTTGCCGGCGTCCACCGCGTTGGCCACCGGCAAGCCGTCCACCTCGGGGCGGAAGGAAAAGTCGGTCAGCTGGTTGTTGAGGAAGAAACCATCCACCGTGCGCCCGGAACCAAAAATCGACTCTACCGAGGAAGTCATGGTGACCACGTTACCGGCGTCGTCGACGATGACGAAATGAGTCGTGCCGGTCTGCCGGAATCCATCGTCCATGGCGTACTCCGTACCCGGCGGAGTGCCCGCCTCCGGCAGCGGCCCGGCACGCTCGCCGATCAGCGCCGAGCGCTCGGCCACGTAGTCCGGGTCGAGCAAGCCGGCAACCGGCACGTCGACGAAGTCCGGGTCGGCGACGTAGCGGTCGCGGTCGGCGAACATGACCCGGCTGGCTTCGGCGAACTGCAGCCAGGCCACGGGATCCTCCGGCCCTCTTTGGGCGATATCGGTTTGTTCCAGGACGGCCAGCATCTGCAAAAGCGACACGCCGCTGGACGGTGGCGGCGGCACGCACACGCGGTGATCCAGGAACATCCCGCAAACCGGCTCGCCGATACCGGGGCGGTAGGCGTCGAAGTCGGCCTGGGCCAGCGTGCCGGGCAACGGCGCCTCGGCGGTACGCTCGATGATCCGGGTCGAGACCGGTGGTTCGAGCAGCGTGCGCGGGCCATGCTCGGCCATGCGTCGCAGGGTGTCGGCAAAGGCCGGGTTGGCCCAGGTTTCACCGACGCTGATGATCTCGCCGTCGGGGTGGCTGAACAGTTCGATCAGGTCGGGCTGCTCGGCCTGCGGCCAGCGGTTGCCGCCGGCAAAGCGGGCCAGGCGCTGCGGCACCTCGAAACCCTGTTCTGCCGTTTCAATGGCCTCGGCGAACAAATCCGACCAGGCAAGACTGCCGTATCGCGCATGGGCGGCGCCGAGCATGGGCATGACCCCCGGCACGCCGGTTGCGCGTCCGCCGATGATGGCGTCGAACCAGCCCAGCGGCTCGCCGTCGGCATCCAGAAACATGTCCGCCTCGGCCCCGGCCGGGGCCGTTTCGCGACCGTCGAAAGCGACAACCTCACCGCTTTCGGCCGCGTAGTGCAGCAGGAAAGCGCCGCCGCCGATGCCGGAACTCTGCGGCTCGACCAGGCTGAGCATGGCCTGCACGGCCACGGCAGCGTCGGCGGCGCTGCCGCCGCGACCCAAAACGGCCAGGCCGGCGTCCACGGCCAGCGGATGGGCGGCCGCAACGCCGCCGCGGGCAACGACCGGCTCGACTTCGACCGTCGCATCGGGCTGCGCGGCCGGTGGTGCCGCGCAAGCGCTGAGCAAGACAAGCAGCAACAGCGGCCAGGCCGTAAACCAGGCTTTACGAACCCGACTGCCGCGCAGCGTCAGACAATCATGACGGGAACCGATGACCGAACCCATGGCAACCTCCAAAAAAACCAGCCGGAAAGCATACCGCAGGCAGCTCGTCAGGGTGTTGAAGAGATTGGCGAGGCCTGGTCAGACTGTCCATTCCGGATCAATCCGGCTCAGGCCTCGTCGTCGAAGCGATCCCGGAAGACCAGATCGAGGGTCGGGAACCCCGGCGGGCGAACGGCACCCCAGAAGCCAGCGATCAGCACGAACGGGCCGCCCGTAGCCGGGTGCTGGGCGTCGGCTTCCGGCTGGCCGATGGTTCCCTGCACCACGTAGTCGCCGCCGCTTGAGAGGCCACCGCCGGCGGCGATCACCGAGGCGTCGAGGGAAAAGTCAGATCCGGCTCCGGTAGGCCGGGCGAGATCAGGCCGGTCGTCTGCCCGCAGCTCGGGCACGACCATGATCAGGAGGGCGACGAGGACCATCCGGCGCCACACACCGTCAGATCCAGGGAGCGGGGTGCCGGCGCGCTGCATTCAGTCCAGCTCGGTGCTCGGAACCCGAAGATGAAGCGCATCCATCTCGCGGCGCAGCTGCTCCAGCGCTGCCCGCTGCTCGGAAAGCTGATCGCGCAAGGAGCGGTTTTCTTCCTCCAGCTTCTCGTTCAGCCCCTGGATGGCGGCCAGGGCAACCCCACTGGCGTCGACGGTGCTGATCGACGTGGCGTCGGCGCCGAGCCCGAACAGCGCGTGGAAATCTTCCGCCACCGGCCCGAGATGCACGCCCTCGGCCGGCGAATCGCGGTAACGCCAGCGCAGGATGGGCAGGCGGCTCAGCCGGGCCAGCACCTCGCCCGGATCCATCGCCTCAAACCCCGTCTTCAGAGACCGGCTGGAGCTGTTGGCCCAGGTGCCGCCGTCCGTCAGATGAGCACCCGTGGAGGTGTTGATGAACCGACCCGTGGGCAGACTGGGACTGCTGGCCGAGCCGCCAAAATAGACGCCGCCGGCCGCGCGCACAAGGAACTGGTTGGAGCCGGTGGACACGAAGTCGGCGTTCTGGCTGTCGGCCCAGACGAAGGTCCCCTGGTCACCGCCGCTGGCGGCCTGGGCCACATCGGAACAAGCGCGCCCGGTAGCTCCAGACAACACACCCGGGCGCACCTTGGCCCGTCGCCCCCCCACCCAGGAAAAAGAACCGCCGGCGCAGTTCAGCTCGCCGCCGCTCACGCTGCTACTACGCGCGCTGGCGGTGTTGGACAAACCGCCGGCCACCGTGCTCCCCACCCTGCTGGCAACGTTTTCAAATCCGCCACCCACACTGGCCAATTCAGAAACGGCACGGTTGTCCTGGCCGCCAGCCACGGTGGTGTGGGCCTCAGGGGCCCAATTCCCCTCCCCGCCGGCCACGGTTGAAAAACTGCCGGTGGCGAAGTTGTCCTCGCCGCCGCCGACGCTGCCCCTGGAACCGGCTACGTTGAGCAGGCCGCCCGCGACCGTTCCGGCATTGCCGCTCACGCGATTGCGGCCCTCGCCGACGCTGCCGGGCAGGCCGCCGCCGCCGATGGTGCCGGCGCGAACACCGCTTTCGATCAGATTGAACGGACTGCCCAGGACCACGTTGGCCGCGTACCCGATCCCCGATTCGATGGCGCTGAACCGCGCCACGGGCTGGTTGTCGGCGCGCAACTCCAGGGGTATCGAATTCAGCGTGCCGATAAAGTCCCGGCCAGCGACCGCATTGTCGTTGCCGCCCAGCAGCCAGGCGTTCCCGACGGCGCCCCCGGATCCGCACTCCACCGAACCGTCGGCACGGATGCGGCGAATCGACTGACCAGGAGGGCAGTCGCCAAGCACCCGGCGTTGGACCTGATCCTGGTCGATCTGGAGCGCGCCTACAGCGCCGGGCAGGACGCTGTCGGCCGAGACCGAGCCGGGAAGCGCGGCGATCGCCCCCAGGGCATACGGTGCCGCCGCCAGCGCCGTGCGCGGCTGCAGGGAGGTGTAAGCTCCGCTCCCCGCCGGGCGCACCTCCAGTTCCAGCCAGCCTTGCTGACCGGACATCAAGGCGGCCTCGAAATCCAGCCGGACCGTGAAGACCCCCTGATCGACGAGGACCTGGTCGAATTCCAGGGTCGGCCCAGCCTGGGAGCCGCCGCTGGCAGCATCGAACAGGCGAAAGCGAAAATCATACAGGCCCGAAGCCGGATCTCCCTGATCCCAGAGACGACCCTGGTAGGTAAACGCCGGGTCGATCGGCGTCTGGGCACGCAGCGCAGGCTCCGGGACCAGCCAGCCGCCGAACAGGAATGCCACGAGGATTGCAACACTCATCGTCTTCATGGGTAAACTTTCCCGACAACCAAATGATCACGCTAGTCGCAATCCGGTCCGGGGTCAAGAAACGGCAGGGCGTGGGACGCCTTGTTGCTCCAGCAAGGGCAACGGCACGTGAATCAGCCCACAGATCACGCGCAGCAGTTCGAACTCCTCGGCAATGACCTGACCGTCGGCGAGCACGCAGCGGGCCATACCGGCGACCAGGCGCTGCTTTTCGGCGGCTTTCAGGGCATCCAGGCGTTTCAGTGCGGCGTCCAGCCGGGCCGGCCAGTCAGTGGGCGCCGGAAACTCGTCGGCCGAGACGTCGGCCATTTCCCGCAGTCCGTTCTCGAACGCGTCGCGGGCTGCCGCCGGCTGATCCGGATGACCGTGATGGGCGAGCACCGCCAGCACGGTGATCACGTCCGAAGCCGATTCCGAAAGGCGTTTGTTGCCCCCGGCCCGCACCCGTTCAGGATGCATCACGTCCAGGATCTGGCGCGACGTCAGGCGGGCCAGGCTGTACTCGAACACGTCGATTTTCCCGTCTGCGTCGACCAGCTTTTCCAGCAGCCGCATCAGATCGATCAATTCCTTTTGCGGACGGCGGCGCAGGGCCGGGAACGCCATCTCCAGCAACGGCAGGCGCTGGGCCCGCTGCAGATCCTGCCGCGCCTGCCACAATGCGCTGACCTGGCGCTCACTTTCGCTACCCAGAGTCTGGGCGATCAGAAGCAGTTGATCCTCCCGGATGTCGGCGTTCTCGCTGAGCAGGAGAAAACAGACCAACTCCTGGGCCCACTCATCGGAGTGCGCGGCCCGTTCCAGGGGACGCGGGATGGCGGCGGTCAGGGCCGCAGCCACCAGGACCTGGGCCAATCCCGGTTGCCCGATCCGTTCGGCCAGGGAATCGGCGTCCAGCGGCAGGCCGCCGGGTCCGGCGCTGCGTGCGGCAGCCGGGCGTTCATCCTGCTCGGCCTGGGCCTTGCGCGCCTGGGCGTGCCGGTCCAGTGTCTTGGCCAGCTCGGTCAATTCTTCGGGCCTGAAGTTCGGATCGATCGCCCGGATCCGCTCCTCCAGCGGCGGGTGGGTGGCAAACATCTGGCGCCCCATGCCGCGGGCGAACAGCATGTGTCCGATCTCTTCGGCATCGGTCGTCATGAAGGAACTGGCATACAGCGCGCCGATCTTTTTCAGGGCGCCGGCCATGCCGTCGGCGTTGCGGGTGAACTGTACCGCCGAGGCATCGGCCAGGAACTCGCGCTGACGCGACACGGCGGCCTTGATCCAGCGCCCGAAAAAAAGGCCCACGTAGCCGATCAGGACAACCACCAGGCCCATCATGACCGCCGGCGCGGCGTTGCGCGAGTCGCGCGCAAAGCGGGCCGAAAACAACAGGCGGCGACCAACGATGGCGATCACCAGAATACCGAACAGGAATCCGATGAGACGGATATTGAGGCGCATGTCGCCGTTGAAGATGTGGCTGAATTCGTGGGCAATCACGCCCTGAAGTTCATCCCGGTTGAGATGCTCGAGGGTGCCGCGGGTCACCGCCACGGCCGCGTCGGCCGGCGAATAACCGGCTGCAAAGGCATTGATCCCCTGCTCGTGTTCCAGCACGAACACTTCGGGGACCGGCACCCCGGAGGCGATGGCCATTTCTTCGACCACGTTGTACAGGCGGCGGCGCAGCGGATCGGAAGTGGAAGGGTCGACCGGAGTCCCGCCCAGTGAACGCGCCACTTCGCCGCCGCCCGACCTCAGCTGGGCACTTCGGTAGGCGCTGGCCAGACCGATGGTGGCGCCGGTGATCAGGCTGGTCCAGGCGATCAGGCCGGCATTGGCGGTGAGAAAATTGGCGTCCCGGGGATAACCGACGGCGTTCGGCAGCCCGAAGCCGGCCAATACCGCAGCGTTCACCGCCACAATGATCGCCAGCACCGCAAGCGCGAACAAAAAGACCAGGAAGCGGGTCTGGCGCCGGGCCCGGTCCTGGTGTTCAAAGAAATTCACTGCCGGTAGGCCGGATGAATTGTTATCCGAAGCTGACCTTGACCGGTTCGCGCTTGGCCGGGTCTTCGATATCGAGCAGCTGCGCGGGCTGGAAGTTGAACGTATTGGCAATCAGGTTGTTCGGGAAGCTTTCGCGCAGGATGTTGTAGTTCATCACCGCATCATTGAAGCCCTGGCGCGAGAAGGCGACGCGGTTCTCGGTGCTGGTCAGCTCTTCGGACAGCTGCATCATGTTCTGATTGGCCTTGAGGTCCGGGTAATTCTCCGACAGCGCGAACAATCGGCCCAGTGCGCCGGACAGGCCCTGCTCGGCCTGGCTGAGCCGTTTCATGGCTTCAGGATCGGTCGGGTCGCTGGAGGCAGCCTTGAGCTGGTTTACGGCCCCGTTCCGGGCCTGGATCACGGCCTCCAGGGTCTCGCGCTCGTGGCTCATGTATTTCCTGGCGACCTCGACCAGGTTGGGGATGAGGTCATGGCGACGGGTCAGCTGCACATCGATCTGGGCGAAAGCGTTCTTGTAGCGATTCCGCGCTGCAACCAGGCGGTTGTAGATCACGATGGCGAACAATACCAGCGCAACGATCAGTCCCAGGACAATCCATTCCATGATCTGAGGCTCCAGGCAGGTCAACAGGGACTCAGAGTTTACCTCCTCGCCGAGTCCGCGGATAGTGGGTTCATGGCGAGGTCGAGCAGGACGCCCACCAGGCGGCTTTCGAGCAGCGGCCAGCGCAGGAACCGGTCATATGGGCCCGCATCGATCGAAGAGCGGTTCCGGGCGGCGTATGGAGCTTCCAGGTAAATACCGCTCCGCTTGCCTTCCAGCCAGCCGCGCACGTGCGGATGTTCACAGTCCATCCGGCTGTCGATCAGCACCAGGGCGTCTGCAGCCGGAAGCATCTTCCATCCGTTGGCGACCCGGAAACCCCACCGTCGGGACAGACTTAGCAGGACGCGGTAAGTGGGCACGTCGACCAGGGCCACCAGGCAGGTTCGGTCCAGCAAGCTGGTCAACTTCGGACCCGGCGACAGCGAGCCAGCCGGCAGCCGCACTGAGAAACGACTGCCCGGGACGCATGGCTCGTCGAACTCGATACTGCCGCCCATCGCAGTAGTCAGGCGGCGGCAGATGGCCAGACCCAGGCCCGAGCCTCCGTGGACGCGCCCGATCGAGGCATCGAGTTGGGTGAAGGGTTGCCAAAGCCGTTCGCGTGCCGCCACCGGAACGCCCGGCCCTGAGTCGGCGACCTGGAGCAAGAGCCGACCGTGGCTGTCGACGGCCGCGCTGAGCTCCACGCTACCTTGCTCGGTGAATTTCACAGCGTTGCTCAGCAAATTGCCCAAAACCTGGGCCAAACGGTCCGGGTCCCCCTCAGCCACCAGCGGCAGCCGACTGTGCAGCCGCAGGCGCAGGTCCAGGTGTTTGCGCGCAGCGTTGGGCGCGTGCAGATCAACAACGTGCTCAAGCAACGAGACCAGTTCGAACGGCTCGCGCTCCAGGCTCAAGTGGCCGGCCTCGATGCGCGATATGTCGAGCACATCGTCGATGACCCGCTGAAGTTGACGACCGGAGGCGCGCAGGGTCTCGATCAGCTCCTGCTGACCACCATCAGGCCCGGACTCATGCAGGAGATCGGTCATGCCCATGAGGCCGTGCAGGGGAGTGCGAATTTCGTGACTCATGGTGGCCAGAAACTCCGACTTTGCCCGGCTGGCCTGCTCGGCACGATCGGCCAGATGCTTGACGCGCTGGAGCAGAATGCTGTTGTGCAGCGACTGAGCTGCCAGATCCACCAGCAAAGCCAGGCGCTGCTCCTGATCGGGCGGGAAACCCCCGGCCGGTGCTGTCAGCAGCACGCGCGCGATTCGCTGCCGGTCAGCCTCGAAATCGACCGAGCGCTCACGCTCATCATCGCCACAGTCAAGACGCTGCAGCCAGTCTTGTCGGTCCGGCTGCTCGGTGGTACCGGAACAAACCAGCGCGCTCGGCATGAGCTCATGAACGTAACCAAAACAGGCCTGGCCGGCATCGGTCATACGAAAAATTTCGGCAACGATGGTTCGGGCCAGGGGCAGCGGGTCGAGGTCTGCGTTCAGACGCTGAATCAGTTGTCTTTGCTGTTCGGCCAGAGCCCGCTTGTTGCGGATATCGCGCAGCTCGGTCCGCCGGCGACGGGCCTGCTGCAAGCCCTGCCAGCCACCGCCGGTCGCGGCCAGCAGCAGCAGGGCATATGCCGACAGAGCCCAGTTCCCTGCCCAGGGAGGGCGGGCGATGTCGATGATCAGTTCGTCGCCCTGCGCGCTCCATGCGTCACCGGCCGCTGCGGCCTGGACCTGGAAGCGATAACGACCGGGTCGCAGGTTGCTGTAATACATCTGCGACTGGCGCCTCAGCACCAGCCAGTCCTCGTCCCATCCCTCCAGCCGGACTCGGTAACGAACCCGCTCCGGGGCGACAAAGGTCGGCGCCGAAAATTCAAGGCGAACCGAATTCTGCCGCCATGACAAGCTCACCGGCTCCTTGCGACCCGGACTCAGGGGCCGGACGTGGTCGGCTGCCGCCAGCCGGGTCAAATGCACCGGGGGGGGAACCGGGTGGCCTTCGAGAAACTGCGGGTCCACGACGACCAGGCCGCGGTCGCCGCCAACCAGCAACCGCCCATCTTCGAGACGGGCACTGGCACCGGCGGCAAACTGGGCGACGGCCAGTCCATCGGACCCGGTAAAGGTTCGAGTGTGGCCAGTCGCCAGATCCAGCACGGCAATACCGGTACTCAGAACCATCCACAGCCGATCCTCGGCGGTCGGAAAAATCTGGCGAATGGCGGCCGTTTCAGTCAGACCGCTGACGTCGTAGCGGACGGCCAGTTCCAGGCCCGACTCACTCCAACTCCAGCTGGACAGGTCGGTATCGGTCGCCACCCAGAGTAGATCGTCCGGCCCCAGGGCCAGATCGGAAATGCTGCCGTCGACCTCGGCAACCGGCGAGAACCCCTCGTGGTCGGAGTAGCGGTAGATGGAGTTGGCGGCAGCCAGCCAGAAACCGTTCTGGGCATCACCGATCATCGTGGTGACTGACGACTGCGGCAAATGGTAGGGCGGCTCCCGATCCGGGCCAAACACCTGGAAAACCTCGTCGGCCAGATCATAGCGAAGCACGCCGTGGGAACGGGTACCGATCCACAGCTTGTCTTTCGTGGCCGGCAAGAAAAAACCGAAGAGGACGGCGCTCAGCGATTCGCGGTCAAGAAGGACCCGCGACCGGCCGGACTGCGGACTCAGATAGACCAGGGAGCGGGCCTCCAAAACCAGCATGGCTTCATCCCAGGGCAGCAACCCCTGAATCGTGCGAATCTGGGGCCGAGTACGCCACTCGGGAAACAGGGCGCGCAGATGATCCATCTGGCCGGTTCGCAGATTGATTCGCTGCTCTCCTTCGTCTGCACCGACCCAGACCACGTCGGGATCCGACGTCGTCGCGACCACGCTGACCCGTTCGAGGTCAAACCCCTGGTCCGAACCCGGCACCTTTTCCAGCCGTCCGAACGCGCCGTATCGGGGCGGCAGGTAGACCAGCCCGTTCCTTGAGACGGCGAGCCAGATCCCTCCCTCCCGATCGATCAGCTGGGCGCCGCTCAGACGACCCCCGGGCAGGGAATCACGCAATGCGGGCTGTGGATCAATGCTCTCGGTACGGCCACTGTCCGGGTCGAAAAAACGCAGCGCCGACTGGCTCAGGACGAGGATTCGACCGTCGGGCAACACGCTCAGTCCGCCGACCAAACCGTCCATCTCGGCGGCCAGGCGAATCTTCTCGGAATCGGCATCCAGTTCCATCGAGCCCAGGGAAAGCAATTCATTACCGCGGGCGGCAAACAGGCCATGCGTTTCATGCTCCATCACACTGACCACGAATTCCCTGGCGCCCGGACCTCGACGCAAGACCTCGCGGAACAACGGCTCATCGCTGGCCGGATCGTACACCGACAGCCGGTCGGTCTGCGCCACCCAGGTCCGGCAGTGCGAATCAACCATGAGCTGGAGCAGGTATCCGTCGGCCGAGAGTCCGGAAACTTCGCCCGGCGCAAACGCCGCGAGGCTCCCCGTGGCCGGATCGAACCGGGCCACGCCTTCGCGCATGAACCCCATCCAGAGTCCGCCTTTGCAGTCTTCGGCCATCGACCAGACGTTTTCTGCGGGCAATATCCCGTCTGCCGAAATGGGCGCCAGATGACGACGCGGCAACAGGTCAGGGCCGATTTCGACCACGCCTTCTCCGGCGACACCGGCCCAGACCATGCCGTCGGAATGGGCGTGCAGGGACATCACGTTGTTGTCCGGCAAGGAACCGGGATGGGCGGGGTTGCGGGGCAGCAGGCGAAGCTGTTCGCCCTCGTGACGGACAAGACCACCGCGGGTTCCGATCCAGACGTAACCGTGCACGTCCTGGATGATGCTTTCGACGTGCTGGTCGGGCAGTCCGGCCGCCACATCGAGATGACGAAAGACCGGATGCGATTCCAGACCCGCGCCACTGCCATCGCTCATGCTCGCCAGCAAACAGGTCAGGCATGCAGCCCGGCTCAACCGAGATTGACGCTTTCCCATAGCAGCCCCTTGCCGAACCCTGATCCAACTATACCTGTTCCGACAGTCATGAAAAAAGCCCCGGATGTTGCCATCCGGGGCTTTTGGGGTGTGAAGCAGGCCTGCAGGGACCCGCCGGGGTCGTCAGAATTCTTCATCTTCGGCCTGGCGCGCCGCCTCCAGCACACGGCGGCATTCGTCGGTCAGGGTGGTACCAGCCAGTTGCTGAGCACGACAAGCGGTCAGGAATCGATCCTGCGCTGCAGCCTCGAGCCGCTCGGATTGTTCCTGCTCGAGCATCGCCTGACGCGTCTCGGTGTCATCGATCGCCTTGATATACCCGCGCCAGTCTCGGGCCTGCGCGCGCGTGCCCGGGAAGCGCTCGGCCTCGGCAAACGCCTGATCGGCCAGCCGACGCTGCTGGCGGTCACCCGGCCCGGCCTGGTTGAAGCGGGCATTGCCAAGCAGTATCCAGGCCTCACCGAGCACACCATCGTCCAGTTCGCCCTTGTCAATCGCGTCTTCAAAGGCGGCCGCTGCACGTTCATTGTCTTCGGTGGCCAGCAGGGCCTGGCCGAGACGGAACGAAAGCTGCCCGGTATCGGACAGGCGCGCTGCCTCTCGCAAGACCGGAATGGCCTGCCGATGCTCCCTGGCCTGGCTCCAGAGTTGAGAAAGCAACTCCAGGTTTCCGACGCTGCGCTCAACGCGACCGTCTTCCATTTCGCGCTCGATCAGGCGCGCACCGCGATACGGATTATTGAAAGTGGAATAGAACTGGGACAGGACGAGGATGTCGCTCTCGTCCTCGATCAATCCGGCCAGATAGGCGGATTCCAGCGCACCGA
>REEW01000030.1 GCA_007694885.1 Wenzhouxiangella sp.
CATGATGGAACCCGTATCCGATCTTGGACTTGCTTCTGCCTTGCTGGCCGGCATTTCGCTGAGCGCTGCGTCCGGCTTGCGCGTTTTCATTCCCATCCTCGCCCTCGGCCTGGCCGGGCGCTACGAGCTGCTGCCGATCGGCGAGCAGTTCATGTGGATGACGTCCGACCCGGTCTTGCTGGTGGTGGGCCTGGCCGCCTTGATGGAAGCCGGCAGCTACTACGTGCCGCTGGTCGACAATCTGCTGGACCTGGTCGCGACCCCGGCGGCCCTGGCCGGCGGTACGGTCATCGTCGCTTCGCTGCTGCCGGAGATGAATACCGCGGCTCAGTGGGGCACGGCCGCCGTTCTGGGCGGCGGCAGCGCCGGAATCGTTCAAGGCTCGACGGTTATGGCGCGCGCTTTGTCGACGGCATCGACCGGAGGTCTTGGCAATCCGATCCTGTCGACCGGCGAAACCGGCGGCAGTCTTGTGGCCGTGGCCCTGGCGATCATGCTGCCCGTCATTTTTGGTGTGGTCGTGATTGCCGCGCTTGTCGGGCTGTTGATCTGGGTGATCAGAGCCATCCGGTCGCGACGAGACATCCGGGCTTCGTCGTCGGAGTCTGCCGCAGGTTCGCGCCCGGGCTGAGTCAGCGCGGCGGGTCGACCGGGGCCGCGGCGCGGTCGATGAGCGCCAGCCAGTGGCGGTAGCGTTGATCGAGCGCCGAATCGGTTTTGAACCCGATGGGTTTGAAGTACGGCGCAGGCAAGGTCTGACCCTGCAGTCGACACCAAAGGCCCAGCGCGGTACCTTCGACGGCTTCCAGCCGCTGCAGATTGCAGTGCAGCACATCCGCGAGCAGGCTGCACAGCGCGTCGGACCGGCTCAGTCCACCACAGACCACGATGCGCTTCGGGTTAGGGACCTGTTCTGCCATGGCTTCGACGTTGGCGCGAATGAGAAATGCCATGCTCTCCAGCACCGCCAGCAGCAGGGCCTGATCCGAGTGATCGGCGGAATCTTCGAGCGGGTGAAATGCCGCTTTCGGTCCCGGTCGCCACCAGGGCGACCCCAGCCCGTCGATGCTGTTGAGAAACAGCGGCGGGTTTGAAACCGTCTGACTCAGCTCGTGCCAGCGCTCATGCGCCAGGTGGACGCCGTGCTCGCGCTCCAGCCAGTTCAGCGCCGAAGCAGCGCCGTGCACGCTGCCTTCCAGCGCCCACAGGCCGCCGTTTTTCTCGTCCAGCAGGGTGCATTGAAAGCGGGCATCGTCGACCGGCTCGCGCAGGGGACGCAGCACAAACGCGCCGGTGCCCAGGTTGATGTAGAGCGTGTCCGGGTCGGGATGGCCGTCGATGAAGGGCAGGCAGTTCTGGTCGCCCATCATGAGTTCGACCTGCAGTTCCGGCGGCGGATGCCGGGTCAGTCCACCGGAGCCGGTCCGCAGCCTGCCGTAGGAGTATCGACTGGGCGTGACTTCGGGCAGGATCCCGGCGGGCAGCCCGAAACGTTCCAGCAACCAGGGATCCCAGTCGAAAGCCCGGCGCGACCACAGCAGGCTGCGCTGGGCCAGGGTGTGGTCGACGTGCAGCGGGCCGCCTTCCACCAGGTGCGCGAGCAGGAAACTGCCCAGCGGGCCGCAGACCAGACGGCCCTGATCGGCCGCCGCACGCACGGCCGGGAGTTCCTTCAGGCACCAGGCGATCTTGGGTGCGCCGGCATAGGGTGAAAAGCGCACGCCCGTCCGTCTCCGAATTTCCTCGGCCTGTTCGCTTGAATGCGCCATCCGCGGCAAGCTGCGCCGATCGCGCCAGGACAGTACCGGACTCAAGGCCGCGCCGGTTTCGCGATCCCAGCACAAGATGCTGCCGCGCTGCACGGCCAGCGCAGCTCGTAACAGCGCGGGCGCAGCGGCGGCATCCAGGGCCGCCAGCGCCTCTTCGACCACGTCTTTGACGGCGCCCAACACTTGTTCCGGGTGCAGTTCAACCCGGTCACCGCGCTCCGAGGTTTCGAGGGTCCGGCGTGACTCGACACAGGTTCGGGCCTGGTCATCGAGCACCAGGCCCATCACGCTCTGGCCACCCACGTCGAGCAAAAGGCTGGCCGTTTTGGTCATGTTGGCCTGGCGTCTTCTCCGCCCGAGTCTGCAGCAATCAGTCCGGGCAGATCATCGACCTCGATCAGGTCGACACCCCGGGCGCGCAGCTCGCGCGCGCTCGCCAGATCGGCGACGGCGTAGACAACCCACAGCCAGGGCCCCGGCCAGAAAGGGTCAGGCCGGCGCGGTACCCGGTCGGCGCGCACGAACAGGTAATCGGGTTTGAGCCAAATCGAAAGCCAGCGGGCCAGCGGTGACCAGGGGCGGAACGCCCAGCCGACCGGAACGCGGTCGAGTTTTTGCGCCAGGCGAACGGCGCGCCAGCGAAAGGAAATGAAAACAACCGGGCAGTCGGCGGCTTCGATCTGATCGAGCACGCACTCGACGCTGGCGTGCAGGCCATGGCGCCGGATACTCTGGCGTTTGAGTTCGACAAAGGCAGTCACCCCCGGATAGTGCCCGATCAACGACAGCATCGCCGCCAGCGTCGGGGCCTGCGCAATCGTCCCTGCTTTCGAACTGACGGAGAGCATCTGAAGTTCGGCAAGGCTCAGACCGGTAACCCGCGCGCGCCGTCCGGCCAGGCGGTCCAGGTCGTCGTCGTGAATGACCACCGCGTGGCCGTCGGCCGTGATCTGCACGTCGAATTCGACAAAGCGCGCGCCGGCCTCCAGCACTGCCTGCATTCCTTCCAGGCTGTTTTCCGGATAGGCATCCGGCCAGCCGCGATGGGCGACCAGCCAGTCCCGCAGGCTGCTGCCGTGGTCGCCTGCGCTGCTTGCAATGGCCAATGGATCACTCCGGCTCGCCGAACAGGCCGTCACTATATCAAGTCAACGGCTTGGCCTTCATGGACCGTTGCATTACCCTCAGGGCATGGAAGAACTCCGCTTCGAACGCCAGGGAACGACGCTGTTCTGCCGCCGCTGGCCCGGTCCGGCCGAGCGCACGCTGGTGATGTTCCACGGCCTGGCCAGCAACGGCACACGCTGGCGCGAGTTCGCCGAAAGCGCGCAGGCGCGGTGCGACTGGCAGATCCTGTGTCCCGACTTGCGCGGTCATGGACATTCCAGCTGTCGTGGCAGACTGACCTCGCGCGAATGGATGGAGGACTGTATCCGCCTGCTCGATCGGATCGGCTGCGAACGGGCCGTCGTCGGCGGGCACTGCCTGGGCGCCAACCTGGCCATGCGCCTGGCCCTGAACCACCCGGACCGGGTCCGTGCCCTGGTTCTGGTCGAGCCCATGCTGCCGGCGGCCCTGCGCGGCGGTCTGCGCTACTTGCGCCCGATCCGTTGGGCGCTGCCGGCGCTGGCCTGGCCGATTCGGGCGCTGAATGCGCTGGGCGTGCACCGGCGCGAGCTACCGGTGCTGGACCTGACCGAGCTCGACCGCCAGTCGCGCGCTGTCAACGCCGCGCACGGCGATTCTCGGGCCATGCTGGCTCGCTACGCCCGACCCAACAAGGACATGGCCTACATGCCGGTGGCCATGTATCTGCAGGCGCTCTACCAGGTGCTGCGCGAGGTCGGCCCGATCGAGCGTATTCGGGCGCCGGGCCTGGCACTGCTGTCGGCCGGCGCGCTGCTGGCCGATCCGGTGATCAGCCGGCGACTGCTCCAGGTCATGCCGAAACTGCGCATCGAGCAGGTCGAGGCCCTGCACTGGATTCCCACCGAGCGTCCCGGGGCGATGACGCGCCTGATCGTCGAGTTTCTCGACTCGCTCAGCCTGGCTTGAATGCGCGGATGGAACGTCCGCGCGCAGATCCGGGACGGCTCGCTGCGCCGGAGGGCGGCCTCTGCCGATGCCCCGTCCACGGTCATCTGGGTTAATCTGCGGTTGAAGTCTTCACGCCACGCACAGCCGCCATGAATGGAAAGAACAGAGACTGGGTCAACTGGGCCATCCGCCAGATCGAGTCGGATTTTCAGCGCTCGGCCGACACCCACTTGATCAAGCTCGACCTGCCGGCGCTCGACGGCATCGATCTGTACCTCAAGGACGAATCCACCCATCCGACCGGCAGCCTCAAGCACCGCCTGGCCCGCTCGCTGTTTCTGTACGGCCTGGCCAACGGCTGGATCGAGGAGGGCACGCCCATCGTCGAGTCGTCCTCGGGCAATACCGCCGTGTCCGAGGCCTATTTTGCCCGCCTGCTCGGCCTGCCGTTCATCGCCGTGATGCCGGCCGATACCTCCGAGCGCAAGGTGTGCGAGATCGAGTTCTACGGCGGCGAGTGCCGCATGGTCGCCCCCCAGGAGATTTACACCGCAGCGGCCGAGATCGCCCGGTCGATCGGCGGGCACTACATGGACCAGTTCACCAACGCCGAGCGGGTGACCGACTGGCGCG
>REEW01000176.1 GCA_007694885.1 Wenzhouxiangella sp.
GGCAGCATCGAGCTGATCCACTGTGCTGATCATTCGGAAATCCTCAAGACACTCGTAGCACCCGTCAATCTCCAGGCCGCATGAGTCGACTCAGTTCACGGCGTGACAACTAGGACCGGTTCGGTTCGCGGAGAGCAGCAGCTGTCGGCACCACCGATCTGGAACAATGCCAGTTCCTGCTGATCGCTTCTCTGTCGCACCGTGAAAAAGGCAAATCGCTTTCTCGCACGCAGCCTGCTGGCCATCACGGTGCTGGTGCCGGGCCCAGCTGGCGCCCTCACCCTGCTCTACTTCAACGACGCCCATAAGTTCGACGCCGTTGCCGCCCAGCGCTGGAGTCGCCTGGCTCAATCGGTAACCGCATCGGGCATAATCGGTGGCATTCTGTTGCTATTCCCTCAAAACATACGAATCCATGAGTCAATTGGACCAGACCTTGTTACCCGAAGATCGGCTGATGTCGGTGTTTGCCGCTGCCAGTTCCGGCATCTCCGAGCCGCTGGCCGAGGGCGTGACCCTGCGGGTCGGCGCGGCCGGTTCCGGCAAGGCCGACCAGCTGCTGGCATCGGCGCGGGCGGCCGGAGGCTGGACGTTTTTTCATCACGCCGGGCTGGGTGGTGAATCGCACAATCCCGAGCTTTTTCTCTGGCGACTGCTCGGCGCGCTTCGTCGGCACTGCGGGTTCCGCGATACGCTGCCCATGGACGCGGCGGTCATGCGCGAGGCCCTGCCGAACTGGCTTGCGCGGGCCGCGGCCGGCGGCGGTGTCAGCATCGTTCTTGCCGATGCCCAGGAACTCAGCACGGGTGGGCTGGAGCCCAGCCTGGACTGGCTACCCTCGTGGCTACCAAAGGGTGTGCGAATCGCACTTTCAACGCGCCCGGGGCCTTCGGCCGAACTGTTCCGGGATGTGGCAGACCAGGTCGTGGAGCCGGCTGCAGCGACCGACCTGGCGCAGTTGCGCGGGCAACTGCGCGGCCTGCTCGACGATGCGTTGGCGCGAGAAGTGATGGAATACCTGTGGGCGGCGCGCGGTGGACTGGGGCGCGGCGAACTCGCAGCATTGACGGGGAGCGACGTCAGCGCGGCCCTGGAACGCCTGGCCCCCTTCACCCGCTCCGACGGAGAACACTGGATCCTGGCCGGGGATTGGATCCGGGAGACGGCGGCATCGCGACGTCTGGCCGACCATGGCGAACGGCAACGTCTGCATCAACGCTTGGCCGAACACAAACTCGCACGCCCCGAGCAGGAAATACTTTTGCTGCAAATCTGGCATCTGGCGGCGGCCGGTCGGCAAGACTTGCTGCCCGACGCGCTGCTGTCACCAAGGTGGCTTGGCTGGATGGTCGAACCGTCGCTGCGCTTTGAATCCCTGCGCTACTGGCGCCGGGCCGGCAAGATCGAACCGATCGTTGAGCAGATGGACAAGCTGGCCGAGACCGGCGAGCTCGGCTCGGCCGGGATGCTCGGCATGGTTCGACTGGCCACGGCGATTGCCGATCGGCCTTGCCCGCGCAGCTGGCTGAGCCAGGGGCTGGCGCTGTCGGTTAGCGATTCCGCCGACGCGGACAAGGCCGCTTTCATGGAGCTGCTGGGGACTCACCCGGATACCGCCGAGCCCGAGCGGCTGCAGTGGCTGAAGGAGGCGCTGGCACTTCGGGAGGCAGAACACGGTGCAAGCCATACGCTCACGGCCGGACTTCGGCATCAGCTGGCCGTCCACCACGAAGAACAAGATGACCTGGCTTCTGCCAGAACCGTGTATCGGGCCGGTATCGTCAACCTCGAGGAGCGTGGGGCGGAGCGGAATGCCGAGCTGATCCCCTGGCTGAACAACCTGGCCGGAGTACACAAGGCGCTGGGGGAACTGAAAGAAGCCGACGAACTGCTCCGGCGCGCCCTCAAGCTGGCCCGGGAGGAGCTGGGACAAGGTCACCCGACCACGGCCAGCTGTTGCGACCAACTGGCCGGGGTGCAGTACATGGCCGGCCAGTATGAAACGGCCGAGGGCCTCTACCGCGAAGCACTGGAGATCACCGAGGCCGCGTTCGGGCCCGACCATGCGGCCACCGCCGCCGGCCTGAACAACCTGGCCACGGTACTGGACGCGCGCCAACAGTACGCCCAGGCAGAAAAGCTCTACCGGCGCGCCCTGCAGATGCGGCTTTCCCTGCACGGAGAACACCATTCCGACACCGCCAGCAGCCTGCACAACCTGGCCACCGCGCTCGAAGCATCCGGCAAGACCGACGAGGCCGAACAGCTGTTCCGTCGTGCCCTCGATGCCTGGGACAAGATCAGCGGCCAGGACAGCGCAGCTTTTGCGACCACGCTGCTCGGGCTGGCCGATCTGTTGCGCGATCGCGGCGCCTGGGCCGATGCCGAGGCGCTGTACCGATCCGATATCGAGATCTGGCGCCAGTTGGTCGGATCCCGGCATCCGCACACCTTGTCGGCCCTGCTCGGTCTGGCCCGGCTGTACGTCGAGGGAGGCAAACCGGAACTCGGCGAGCCCCTGTTGCTGCACGTGACGGAAACCGCGCAGGAAGTTGTCGGCAAAACCGATGCGCTGTACATGGAATCGGCCGGCCTGCTGGGCGCACTGCTGCGCGATGCCGGCCGCACCGAGGAAGCGAAACGGGTGCTGGAAACCGCGCTGGCCGCGCAGTCCGATCAACTGGGCATGCTGACGGCACCGGCACAGAAACTGCGTCGCTTGCTTGAATCCCTGAACCAACGGCCGCAGAAGCTGCACTGATGACCCCAACAGACGGAAACCACCCGGAATTGCCGCTGGCCTTCAAAGCCGTCGCCATCGACAACGGCGATTGTGTCCGCAGCAGCGCCGTCCAGCGGGCCCGGGACGGCGCCGAGGAAGGCACGATGGTCTGGTCCAGCCGGCAATCCATGGGCCTGGCCCGGCCGGGAAAAGCCTGGCACTCGCCGGACACCGGCCTGTATCTGGGCCTGATCCTGGAGCCGGAGTTCGCGTCGGCGGATACCGGACAGATTGCCCTGGTCGGCCTGGTGTCCATGGGTCTGGCGATTGCCGAGCAAGTAGTCCCGATGACCGACCTGGCCTACCGTTGGCCCAATGACATCCTGCTCAGCGGGGTCAAGGTCGCCGGTTTGTGGCTGGATGCGGACGAAAACAACGACTGGCTGGTGCTCAGCGTGTCGGTCAACGTAGGGCAGGCACCCGAGGGGATCATCGACGCCGGGTGCGTCCAGGTCGAAGGCGGCAATCCGGAAATCACCCCGGGATCCTTACTGGAAGATTTTGCCCGGCAGTTCCTGCACTGGATCAACCGGTGGGCCGAGGAAGGCATGGAGCCGGTACTGGCGCAATTGCGTAACCGTCATCCCCAGGCGGGCACGGGGATGATGGTCAGACTGGACACGGACGAAACTATCGCCGGGCCTCTGATCGGGCTGGATGAAAACGGGGCCTTGCAGGTGGAGACCAGCACCAAGCCGATTCGGACCATCACGCTGAACGAATTTTTCAGCCTGTAAAAGCAGGAAGCCGGCAAACGCCGGCTTCCTGGAATAGCTTGGGATCGAATCGCGCCGGAATCAGGCCGGTCCGGTCGAAGGCTCGCGCTCCGCACCACCCGATGGACGTTCGTCCTCGGCATGGAATTCCTGATCCTTGACTTCGTCATACCAGAGGTCGTGGTGGACTTTTGCCCATTCACTGCTCACATGACCCTTGGTCATCGCATCCATCGAACCGGGAGCGCCGAGGGTGGCCATGTACATGTGGCCAAAGCTGGCACCCAGCCACAGAATCGCAACGATGGCGTGCACAATCAGGTTCACCTGAAACAGTTCGCGAGACTCGAAGATCTGCGGGTTGATCATCATGATGCCAGTCGCACAGACGATGATACCGGCAACGACATTGACCCAGAACCAGGCCTTTTCGCCGCCATTCATGCGACCGGCCGGCAAATGCTTGCCGAACGCTCCGCCCTTGGCCAGCCACCTGACATCCGTCGCATTCGGGATGTTGTAGCGCGTCCAGGCCACGATCATCAGCACGACACCGACCACGAAAAACGCGCCGCCGTAGTTGTGAATGTTCTTCGATGCCAGCGCCCAGGCCGCAAAGCCTTCCGGCCCCATTAGCGGAATGAGCACGGCTCGCCCGAACAGCAGACTCAGTCCGGTAATCGCGAGAACCAGAAAGAGAATGGCCACAAACCAGTGCAAGGCAATATCAAACTTCGACCAGCGCGGAACCCGTTTGCCGGACTCTGCATCGATTTTCTCACCACCGCCGGAAATGATGAAAAACAGGGCCACCGCCCCGATCATGAGGGCCAGATACCACGGCGCGTAAGTCGACAGCGGCCCCATGCGAATCTGCCGGAAGTTTTCACCGCTGCTGGTCATGACCACATTTGCGCCCGGACCCTTGA
>REEW01000177.1 GCA_007694885.1 Wenzhouxiangella sp.
TCGGCGTAGTCATGGCCAATCTCGACAAACGGTGTCAGCAGCGAGATGTGCAGCAGGTTGGTGTCGGTGTCGAGAATATAGAAGCGGCTGGAATTAACCGAGATGTTCCTGGGAATGCCGAAATCGCCGATCACGAAGCCCGAGCCTGAACCGGTGGATCTGGCCTGACCGGCGAAGAATCCGTCGGCGGAAAAGCGCTGGATGCGCTGGTTGCCCCCATCGGCGGCGTACACCGTACCGTCTGGCGCCAGATCCAGTGCCGGCGTGCCGCGAAACTGACCCGGTCGGCAACCCCAGCGCGGCTGGCCGCCGATACCCAGATCGCCGCAGATCGCTTGTTCGTCAGGATTGAAGGCCTCGTCGACCTGGCATATTTCATCCGTGCACGAGAAGCCGAGCGAGCGATGGTTGGTGACATCGCAAACCGCCTGGTCGCCGGGCGCCAGGTCGATATCACAACGGCCCAGCCAGCCGTCCAGCGTGCCGGGGTAGGCCAGGCCGTCCTCGGCGATGTATGACGATGTGTAGCGATAAAGTCGATCGTTGCGCCCGGCGTAGAGACGCCCCTGCGCATCCAGCCCCAGTTCGGTGCCGATGCCGTTGAAGCTGCTGTCCTCGTTAAGAACGCCAATGTACGTGGGCGTGTGCGAACACGTGTCGTCGCAAACGAAGTCGTCCGGCAACGTGCCATCGAGGACGAGGATCGCGCCATGCTGGTTCAAGATATAAATCAGGTTGTTGTCGTCGACCACGCCGCTGTTGGCGTCATTGAGCGTGCAGCCGCCGCCGGGCTGCGGCAGTACCGGTGAGCAGGCCAGGCCGTCGCTGCGATTGCGCAGGTTTTGCAGGCGGTAGAAGATCTGCTGCTGAATATCGAGATCATAGACGATCAGGCTGGAATGTCCGCCGCCGGCGCGGGTTGTCAGATACAGTCGCTCACGCCCGGCATCGAGCACTACGTCACGTATTCGATCGACGTCGATGCGTTGTGCATTGATCAGGCTGCCGTCATTGCCGAACACGGCCATACGGCCCTCGCGTTGAACAGGGTCACTCGGTCGGCACTGGATGTGGCCCCTGTCGGTCACATAGGTGCGCCCATCATCGGTCACCGTCATGTATTCCGGCTCGGACGGGAAGTCGAGTTCGAAGCGGCGGTTGGGATTTCCCTCGTCGGCAGCCTCGTCGCATATCGCCTCCAGTTCCTCAGTACTGATCGAGCGCTCGATGCGAAAGTCCTCGATGAAGTACGGGTACAAGGGAGCGACGAAAAAGCCGTTCTCGGGTCGGTCCTCGATCTGGAAACGCAGCGGGTCGTCATCGGCATCGAAGCCGTAAAGACGGATCGGGGTCGGTTCGAAGGACACGGCCTCGGCGCGGTCGGGCCCGGTCAGATCCAGCGCGACCGGTTCGATGTTGTCGGCCTTGACGTTGACGATCTGTACCGCCTGGCTGCTGTTGCCGGACGCATCCACTGCGGTCCAGGTGACTTCGTGCAGGCCCAGCCCCAGCGGCAGCTCGGCATCGTGGCTGACCTGGGGATTGAGATCCACCAGGTCGAATACCGCTGGATGGCCCAGGTCACTAACCACGCCGGTATCAACCTCGACGATGTCCGGCGGCGCAACCAGATTCGGTGGCATGAGGTCGACCACCTCGATGCGCATGGTGGTCGTGGTTTCATTCGGCAGCCCGTCCAGATTGGGGCCGGGATCGCGTGCGGTCCAGGTGATGAAAAAGGCGTTGTCGTCGGTTGGCGTGCTGAGCGGCCAGAAGCTGCGCAGGGCCTCGGTCGGAAAGGCGGCATTGAGCGTGGTCGGCCGGTCACAGGCGTCGGTGACCTGCAAGAACCCGCGCAAGATGTTCTCATAACGGCGCCGCGACACGCCGCCGACTTCATCGGCCTGGATGGTCACGTGCAGGATACCGTCGACCAGATCGGCGGTCACCAGGCCCTCGCTGCCGGGCAGCGGTGTGATGGTTGGCGGGATTTCGTCGAAAACGGTCACTCGCTGAAAATCGACCTGCGCGTTTGGCAAACGCCAGCCATCGACCGAGGCATCCAGCGCAATGAGCACGGTCTCGCGGAAGAGGTTGATCAGGATGGTCCGCCAGGGTTCGGTCTTGGCACCCGGTGGAACACCGGGAATCATGATAGTGAGCAAATCGACCGGGCCTACGCGCGGGTTGGCCCGCCAGGTCACCGTGGTCCTGCCGACCGGGAAGGACAAGGTTCGGTCCTGGACATAGGGACATTCATACATTGGGCCTTCGCCCTCGAACTGGCTGTAGCGCACACTGCCGTCGTCCCGGCAGCTTTCGTAGATCTTGTCGCTGGCATCGAACGAGGCGCTGGAAAGCAGGAAGTTGAGATCGGTGGACTTTGCCGAAGGCGGACGCGGATTGCCGGCCAGCAGCACCACATCCACAGAGGTGTTGTGGTGAAGGACCTGCGGCGTACCCAACTCTCCCCAATCGCTTTGACTCGAAATCGGCACACCCAGCGCGTTGCCGTAGCTGAACGCCATATGAGGCTGGGCCAGCTCGACCTCGCACTGGCCGGCGGGTACCCGGTGCTCGACATCAGGCGGCGCGGTCAGTCTGGGTTTGCAGAACTTCAACGCAAGATTGGAAGCATAGGCCGCGCGTCCTGCGGCAGTCGCGGCCGGGATCGGCCACAGCGCGACGCCGAACGAGAAGTTGTAAGCCAGAGCCAGAGGAGCGATGCAGTACATCGGGTCGAGGCCCCCGCGGGGATCGCCGGCATCGAGTGATTGGTTCTCGAGCCAATGCTTTTCGAACGATCCCTCATCGACAGACGGCAGCCGGAGTTCACCAATGACCGGCGCCGGCGCATCGTGCGCGCCATCAATGCGGCGCAGTTCGATCCGATCAAAAGCCTGATCGGAAGCAATGGCGATCGCGCCGTCCCGGATCAGCGCCACCCGGCTGCCGGGAACCGACCGGTGCGCGTAGACCTGGCGCCCGATTTCATGCTCACCACGAAACAGGATCAGAACCAGCATGGCCTGACCTGCCGGGTCATGCACGCCGATGGCCAGGCGATCGAGCAGCTCGGAGAAACCCAGCTCCAGCGCTTGCTCGTGAGACAGCACCACCTGCCCGCGCTCGACCGGCAACTGGTCCAGATGAAAACGCGCCAGCGGCAAGTCGGCCCGACCAACATCGCTTTTGAGCGCGATCAGATCAACGGGCTTAAAGCCGCTGTACTCATCAGCTTCAAGTGCTATTACGGAGGCCTGTCCAACAGACTGGAACAGCAGAAAAAGGCCTAAACATGAGACGACGAAGGGCAAGCGCATGGTGAACATCCTGACTGCTGGAAAACCATGCCCACCAGCCTGAACCAGCGAGTACCCGGATGGAATGGCCCGAGGGTGCAGATTCTTGTCCGGAGGTTGCAGATTGATCAGTAGTTCATTGCGCGGGCCGTGCAGAGTTATTCAGAGGCTCCTTAACATGTGGCGGGATTCACTGGCCTCGCGCATACGCCGCCGGGGTGGTGTCGAAGCGCTCTCTGAACCGACGAGAGAAGCTGGACACACTGGCGAAACCGACCGCTTCTGCGACTTCGGCGACATTGCCGGCGCGCTCGGCCAAGAGCCGGGCGGCGGTTTGCAGGCGCCTTTCACGCAGGTACTCGTCGGGTGACTGGCCGGTCTCGCGTTTCAGGCGCCGGAACAGGGTGGAGCGGTCCATGTGCATGAGATGGGCCCAGTCGAGGATGGAAAACTGCGAATCAGGGAGATGCTCATCCAGTAACTCATCGACCTGGGTCATGAAGGGCGACTGGCTGACGCTGGGCTGATCAGTCCCGGTTTGTTCCAGGCGCGATTTCAGACGTCGGCGCGAGGCGATCAGCCCGGCCACGCGCGCCGCCAGCTCGGCACTGTCGAAGGGTTTGGACAGATAGTCATCGGCCCCGGCTTCGAGTCCGGCGACGGTATCCCGGGAAGAGGCGCGCGAGGTCAGCATCAGCACTGGCACAAAATCCAGCTCCGGGTCGGCCTTGATCGCCCGCGTCATGGTCAGCCCGTCCATGACCGGCATCAGGCCGTCGGTGATGATGGCATCGGGGGTGATCGCGCGCGCTTTTTCCAGACCCTCGGCCCCGTCGGCGGCTTCTTCGATACGATAGCTCCTCCCCAAGCGCAGGCGCAGGAAGGCGCGCAGTTCGGCATTGTCTTCGACCAGCAGAACGCAGGGAACGTCCTCGGCGCTCAGATCGACGATGCCTGGTTCCGGCTGGTCGTGCGGATGATCGGGCCGTTCTTCGACCGCATCCACCGCTTCATCTTGTGTTTCCGACACCGGCAGATCCGTCGGGATGGTGAGCACAAAACAGGCACCCT
>REEW01000051.1 GCA_007694885.1 Wenzhouxiangella sp.
AAGCCGATCGCCGCGGACGGCCCGAAGCACCCGGCACCCGCCGATGCTCGAAACCAGCTACAGCCAAAGCTCAAGGACCCCGCCGGCCGATCGCCAAGGACGGCCCGAAGCACCCGGCACCCGCCGATGCTCGACACCCTCTACAGCCAAAGCTCAAAGACCCCGCCGGCCGATTCCCGAAATCTTCTAAAGCCAAAACCCGCAATTCCCCCGCAAACGGAACCCTTGAGAACGCAAGCAATCGAAACAAACCGTCACAACTTCGCATGAGGAAGCACAATGAACCAGCGCCATTTCGACCACGGGCCCGGACTCTCCGGTCGCGCCGATCCGGCCACCTCGGACTACGTATTCAACCAGACCATGCTGCGGATCAAGGACCCGGAGCGCAGCCTGGACTTCTACACTCGCATCATGGGCATGCGCCTGGTTCGGCGGATGGATTTTCCTGAAATGAAGTTCACCCTGTACTTCCTGGCCTATCTGACAGACGATCAGGCCGCCGAGGTCCCGCAAGACAACGCCAAGCGGACCACCTTCACCTTCAGCCGCGAGGCCATGCTCGAGCTCACCCACAACTGGGGCAGCGAGGACGATCCGGACCTGCAATACCACGACGGCAACGCCGAACCACAGGGCTTCGGCCACATCGGGGTGGCGGTTCCGGACGTGTACGCGGCCGCCGAACGCTTCGAGCAACTGGGCGTGGAGTTCGTCAAGAAGCCCGACGACGGCAAGATGAAAGGCCTGGCCTTCATCAAGGACCCGGACGGCTACTGGATCGAAATCCTGCAGCCGAACATGCTCGAGCAGCAGGGCGCCTGAGGCGTCAGTCCGGGTCGTCGTCGAAGTGCGCCTGCGTCTGGCGACGGCGATCCACCTTTAACCGCAGTACGTCGGGCCGGGCGTAATGCCCGGTCGGATCGAAGTTGCGGCGCGCGCGCCGGACTTCGCGCGGGTCGATCTCGGCCACGAACAGGCCGGATTCGTTTTCCACCGGCTCGATCAGCCAGCGACCGTCCGGGCCGGCCAGGCAGGACCCGCCCGGTGCCCACGGCATATCGGTCATGGTCCGGCGCAAACGCGCCTCGTGCGGCAGCCGGTCAGGCCAGTCTTGAGCGCGCATCAGGCCGGCTGCCGACAACACGAAGCTGCGTCCCTCCAGGGCCATGAAACGGGTGATGTCGCGGGTCAGGCGGGCGCTGCCCGGCCAGATCGCCACGTGCAGATCCTCACCCTGGGACTGCAGGCTGGCCCGGGCCAGCGGCATCCAGTTTTCCCAGCAGTTCAGGGTGCCGACGGTGAACGGGCCCACGCCGTGCGTACGCAAACCGTGGCCGTCGCCGGTCGCCCAGACCAGCCGCTCCTCGTGGGTGGGCATGAGCTTGCGCTGGCAGGAAAGAACCTGGCCGGCATCGGAGATGGTCACCGCGCCGGCATAGACGCTCTCGCCGCGATCGGGCGGCCGTTCAACAATCCCCAGGATCACCGTCATCGCATTTCGCCGCGCCGCGTCGCACACCTCGTCGAGGTGGCCGGCCTCGATGGTCACGGCCTGGTCGAGGTAGTGGGCGTGCAGATCCTTCTGGAAGGCATCGTCGAAACGGGCCCCGTCGGTGCGCTCGACCCAGAACGGGTACCCGGGCACCAGGGTTTCACCGAAGGCCAGCAACTCCACGCCCGAGACCGCGGCCTGATCGATGGTCTCGATCACCCGCACCAGGGTGGCTGCGCGATCCAGCCACACCGGGGCGATCTGGGCTGCGGCCACGCGCAAAACTTCAGCCATCGACGGAACCGTCCAGGTAGCGGATCATGACCAGGGCGTCCTCGCGACCGCCCGGGTCGGGGTAATAGCCTGGACGGCGGCCGACCTGGCTGAAGCCGCGGCGCGCGTACAAACGAAGCGCGGCGCGGTTGGACGGTCTGACCTCCAGGTACAGGCGATCGGCACCGAACAGGGTAGCCTCCCTGGTTACGTGATCAAGCAACAGGGTCGCCAGGCCGTTGCGCCGGCAAGACTTTGCCACGCAAAGATTGAGCAGATGCGCCTCGTCCAAGGCCATCGAGACGATCGCGTACCCGCAAACCTCTTCTCGATCGGCCAGGACCAGGCAGCGATAACCCACCCGCAGGCAGTCGCGAAAAATGCCGGCACTCCAGGGAAAGGGATAGGCGTCCTTCTCGATGGCCATGACCTGGTCCAGATCCGAACGCCGCATGGGCCGGATCTCGAGCATGGGCTGAACGACCGCGACCATCTCGATCAGCCGGCCAGGCGCGGGCGCAGCGCGGCCCACAGGCTTCGCCTGGCCTCAGCGCTTGCGGCCAGTTCGTCAAGATCGGAAGCCACGACCACCTCGGGCTGGCCGGCGTGCGCAGGCGGTGGCCCGAACGAGAGCAGGTAGCGAATTCCGCGAGCGCTGAGCTCGGACAGGGCATGACCGGATTCGGCGCTGTCAGCCCACTGGCCAAAGCGGCAGCGCGACGGCCCCAGCAACGCCTGCAGATCGGCGACCAGTTCGGCATGGCGGCCATCCCAGGGCCTGCGCTGAACCAGGAGCCATTCGCCGTCTCCGGAGGCCAGGCGCACGCGCGCCTCGGCGCTTCCAGCACCCACGGCAACGCCTGAGCTGGCGGCGGCCGGCGAACGCCGGACCCAGACCGCGATGTCCATTGCGGCCAGGCGAGCACGGCTGGCCGGATCAGGGAGCGGCATCGCGCTTTTCGCGCCGGCGGCGGCGACGCTGCTGGTAACGGCCGCGCACGGTCATGACCGGCCCGGATAACACGTAGACGATGCCGATCGTGAACAGCACGGCCGGCAGATCGACCGCCAGCAGGACAATCACCACCAACAGCAGGAAAATCCAGGCAAACGGCACTCGATCCGAAGCCGGCCAGGCCTTGAAACTGAAGTAGCGCACGCGCGAGACCATCAGGGTGCCCAGGCAGAGGGTCAGAATCAGCAGCGGCCAGGCCACGACTTCGGGACCGATGTCGCGACTGATGCTGAACCAGACCGTCGCCAGGATGGTGCCGGCCGCTGCCGGACTGGCCAGGCCCTGGAAGTACGCTTTCTCGGCCACGCCGGCCTGGGTATTGAAGCGCGCAAGCCGGAGTGCGGCGCAGGCCGCGTAAAAGAAAGCGCCCAGCCAGCCCAGCTTGGCCGACACGGTATCCGGATGCCCCAGATCGCCCAAAGCCCAGGTAAACACGAGAATGGCCGGCGCAATGCCGAACGAGACCATATCGGACAGACTGTCGTACTGGACACCGAAATCCGATTGGGTGTTGGTCAGCCTGGCGATTCGGCCATCGAGCCCGTCCAGCAACCCGGCAACCAGAATCGCCACGCAGGCCGCGACGGGCTGGTCGTTGATCGCCGCCACCATGGCGTAAAACCCGGCCATGAGGGCAGCCGTAGTGAACGCGTTCGGCAACAGGAAAGCGCCCTTGGCCAGGGGCTTGCCAGTTCGCTTGGGCTCACTGTCGGACACGGGCTGCGGCGACCTCCGGGGTCTGATGCTGGACGGTCGGTGAGAATATCATCAATGCTCGAGGCTTGCGCTTTGGCCGCATCTGGGGCAAAGTCAAAGGATCAACGGATACTCTGGATCTGGATATGCCTGCAACCTGCGCCCGTCAATTCAGCCCGGCCCGCCGCTGGCTTGCCGTCCTGTTTTCCATTCTGGCCCTGAGCGTCTTGCCGCTCGTAGGTTCTGCCGAGGAGATCATTTACGCCTGGACCGATGAGGACGGCGTACGCCACTATGCCGCCCGTCCGCCGGCAGACGGCGACTACGAGATCGTTCGAACGCTGACGGGCACTTCCGACGACGATCGCGAACGAACACCCGACGCCGATCGCGCAGAGCCACCCCGGACTACCCTCGCCATGGTCGCCGAGGCCGAACCAGACCCCGATATGCTCCGCGAGCGCTGCGAGCAGGCCCGAGCCAACCTCGACCTGCTCACCCAGGACCGCCCCGCCCTGCTGCGCGACGAAGACGGCGAAGCCACCCCGCTGGACGATGAACAGCGCCAGCAACTCGTCGAAGAGACCGAAGCTTTTATCGAAGAGTGGTGCTGAAGATCACCCCGCCGGCCGCGCATGGCCTGAATCCAGCCGGCAGGCCGGCGCCAAACTGCTAAGATTCGCGCTGACCCCACTGCCCGGCGCACACGCTTCAAAACCATGAAAGTATCCGATTTCCACCTCGTCACCCAGCGCGAGGTGCCTGCCGATGCCGAAATCGTCAGCCACCGCCTGATGCTCCGAACCGGCATGATCCGCAAGCTCACCTCCGGCATCTACACCTGGA
>REEW01000182.1 GCA_007694885.1 Wenzhouxiangella sp.
CCGGCGCGCAGCTGCGAGGACTGCCACCGCTCCAGCACGGCCATGGGCCTGGGCCGCGGCGAGCTGATCCGCGACGGCGGACAGTGGACCTTCGAGGCGGCAAAGAATCCCCTGCAGGACGGCCTGCCGGCCGATGCCTTCGTCGACCTGGACGGGCGCAGCGGCCGCACCACCCGGGCCGGCGCCCGCGGACTGAGCCCGGAGGAAATCCAGCGCATGCTCAACGCGCTGCCCTGATGGACTGCCGGATCGGGATGTGATAGCTTGCCGAAGTAATGAGCCTGAAATTCCGTCTGCTGCTGACCCTGTTGAGCCTGGCGCTGGCGTGCGCCGGCCTGCCCGCCCACGCCTGCGCTGAACACGAGGCCGACGAGGCAGCAGAGTCCCAACCGGTCACCGCCGACGCCCACATCGGCTGCCCCCACCACGGCAACGCCGATCCGGAGCCTGTACGGTCCGACACTCCCGACGAACCCGCTCACGATTGCTGCGAATTCAACTGCCGCTGCGGCTGCAGCGCACCCGCGCCGGTGCTCATCAGCAGTCAGACCCCGGATATGGTTCGGGACGCCGAAACATCTGCACCCCTGCTCGGCACCCTGGCCCCGCTTGCCGCCAGCGAACGCCTGCTCCGACCTCCCAAGAACGTTTCCTGAAGAAGCGGCGCTTTTGCGCCCGGACACTCAGACTTACTGAGTGATTTCAATTGTTTGTAGATAACTCTTCAGGAGAGTTACATGTTGATTCGATCTGCTTGTTGCAGCCTGTGCCTGCTCGGCGCCCTGTGCCTGCCGGCATCGGCCGAGGCCCTGCCGGTGGAAGCCGCCGTCGAGCGCGCCCTGTCCCGGGATGCCGGCCTGAAGGAACTGGCCGAGCGCGCTCGCGCCCTGGATCACCAGGCCGTTGCCGACCGCGCCCTGCCCGACCCGGAGCTGAGCCTGGGCGCCGAGGGGCTGCCGATCAACGATCCCTTTTCGTCGGACATGATGACCATGTACCGGATCGGCATCAGCCAGCGGTTTCCGGCCGGCGACTCGCTCGCCCTGGCAGGGCAACAGACCACCGTCCGGGCCCGCGCCATCGACGCCGAAGCCCGCGCCCGCGCCATCGATGTCGCCCTCCAGACCCGGCTGGCCTGGCTGGACTGGGTCGCGGCCGGAGAATCCTCCGAGCTGGTTGCGACCATGGTCGATCGCCTGGGCGAACTGGTCAGCCTGACCGAACGGCGCTTCGCCGCCGGAACGGGCCGCCTGCAGGACGAGACCCAGGCGCGGCTGGAGCTGGCCCTGATGGAAAGGCGCCGACTGGACGCGCTGACCGAGGTCGACGAAACCCGCTCGCGCCTGCAGCGCTGGACCGGAGCCTGGGCGGAGTCGACAGCACCGACAGCCCTGCCCGACTGGCCGCCACCGCCGGCGCGACCGGACAGCCTGGAGAGACAGATTGCCGCTCACCCCGAACTCGATGCCGCGCGCCTGCGCCGGGATGCCGGTGAGGTCGGGACCGAACTGGCCCGGCAGGCTTATCGGCCGATGTGGATGATCGAGGCCGGCTACGGCCACCAGCGCGGCAGCGACCCGATGGGTGGACGCATGTCGGACAAGCTCTACGCCATGGCCACCATCAGCCTGCCGCTGTTTGCCGGCAACCGCCAGGACCGGCGGCTCGATGCCGCCCTGGCCGAACGCGACGCCGAAGAAGCCGGTATGGAGAGGGTCACGCAACGGTTGACCGGGGCGCTGGCCGAGCAGCTGGCGACCCAGGAACGCCTGAGCGAACGTCGCGAACTGCTCGAACAACGCATCCTGCCCCACGCCCGCGAGGCGGTCGAGGCCACGCGCTCGGCCTACCAGTCCGACCAGGCCAGCTTCGATGAGCTGATCCGGGCGCAGCTGCGCGAACTTGAACTCGAACTTGACCTGGTCGATACCCGGCGACGGCTCCTGGCCAGCACGGCACGCATCACCAGCCTCACCAGCGAGGAAACCTCATGAACCATCGAAACATCATCCTGGCCGTTTGTGCGGCCCTGGCGCTGGCCCTGTCCGGCTGTGGCGACCATGCCGATCATGCCGATCATGCCGATCATGCCGATCACGATCACGATCACGATCACGATCACGACCATGCTCACCATGATCACGGCAACGAGGTCGAGCCCGACGTGGTCGATCGGATGCTGGGTGAAGAGACTACGACCCAGTACGTCTGTCCCATGCATCCCCAGATCGTCAGGGACGGACCCGACCGCTGCCCCATCTGCGGCATGAACCTGGTGCCGCGAACCCGCTCGGAGGACGGACCGGCCGAGGTCAGCATCCACGCCGCGATCCAGCAGGCAATGAATCTGCGTACCGCCGAGGTTCAGCGCGGACGCCTGTTTCGCCGGATCAGCGCGCTGGGCACGCTGCAGGTCGACCAGAGCAGCCTGCTCCATCTGCACCCGCGCACCGAAGGCTGGATTGGCGAGGTCGAGGTGGCCAGCGTGGGCGAACCCGTACAAGCTGGCCAGCGCCTGTTTACCCTGTACTCGCGCGAACTGGTCAACGTTCAGGAGGAATTCCTCCAGGCCGTGGGTTCCGGCAACCAGCGGCTGATCGAGGCGACCCGCCAGCGCCTTGAGGTGCTCGACGTCCAGCCGGCCGTGATCGAACGGATCCGAGACGGTAACGAGGTTGTGACCTGGCTGCCCTGGTACGCGCCCCGCAGCGGCTACGTTTCGGGTCTGGACATTCGGCCGGGGATGTACGTCCAGCCGGGCATGGAAATGATCGAACTGGCCGATCCTTCGCGAATCTGGCTGATCGCCGAGATTTCCGGCGGCCAGATCGACTGGCTGGGCGAAGCGCAGCCGGTCCGCATCGAGCTGAACAGCCAACCCGGCACGCAACTGCGCGGGCAAGTGGAGCTGGTGTACCCCGAACTCTCTGCGGTGACGCGCACTGCCCGGGCGCGGATCGTGCTCGACAACCCGAACGGGACCCTCCGGGCCGGCGACTGGGCCAGCCTGCACATACTCGGCGGCGCGAAAGAGAACATTCTCTATGTGCCCACCGAGGCCGTCATCCGCACCGGCAGCGAAGAGCGCATCGTCGTCCAGGACAGCACCGAACGCTTCAGCGTCCGGGTCGTCCATGCCGGCCTGGAATCGGGCGAGTACACCGAGATCCTGCACGGCCTCGAAGAAGGCGAGCGCGTGGTCGTCTCCGGCCAGTTCCTGATCGACTCCGAAGCCAGCCTCCGCGCCGGCCACAGCAGGATGACCGACCATGCCCACCATTGAGGTAGAGAAACCGCAGATGAACGCGGATGAACGCGGATATTGGTCGATGCCAGAATCAGGAGTCATCGCCATGGCGAACCTGATTTGCTGCCCGAACGAGGAGCGGCCCTGCGAGATTCAGACCTTTGCGTGTGTAGTACCGACACCGGGACCAACTCGCCAGACGCCAGCCGGAATTGCCTGGCCCACTTTCCATTCCTTCCATCCGCGTTCATCTGCGTTCATCTGCGGTTCCCTCGAACTTCCAGGAGCCGACCATGATTGACGCGGTGATTCGCTGGTCGATTGCGAACCGGCAGCTGGTGATTGTGATGGCGCTGATTCTGGGGCTGGCCGGGTTGTACGCGGTGCGCAATACGCCGGTTGATGCCATACCGGACCTGACCGACACCCAGGTCATCGTGCGCGCGGTGTTTCCGGGCCAGGCGCCGCAGGTGGTCGAGGACCAGGTGACCTATCCCCTGACCACCGCACTCATGTCGGTGCCCGGCGCCCATACCGTCCGCGGTTTCTCGATGTTCGGAGATGCCTTCGTCTACGTCCTGTTCGAAGACGGCACCGACGTGTACTGGGCCCGTGCCCGGGTGCTGGAATACCTGAGCCAGGTCGAGGGCCGGCTGCCCGACGGGGTCAGCGCCGAGCTCGGCCCCGACGCCAGCGGCGTGGGCTGGGTCTACAAGTACGCCCTGGTCGACCGCAGCGGCAACCACGACCTGGCCCAGCTTAAGGCCCTGCAGGACTGGTTCCTGAAATTCGAGCTGCAGTCGGTGCCGGGCGTGTCCGAGGTCGCCACCGCCGGCGGCATGGTGCGCCAGTACCAGGTCGCGGTCGACCCGCTCGCCCTGCGCGCCTTTGATCTGACCATCGGCCAGCTCGAGTCGGCCATACGCCGCGGCAACGCCGAGACCGGCGGCTCCCTGATCGAGCTGGGCGAGGCCGAGTACATGGTCCGGGCCCGCGGCTACATCCAGTCGCT
>REEW01000069.1 GCA_007694885.1 Wenzhouxiangella sp.
TGCAGGCAGTTACACAACCATTGCACTCGATGCAGCGGTCGGCGTCACAAAGAAATTTCATTCGAGCCATTTTTTATCTCCTCCAGCCTCAAGCGGCCTTCATGATCTGGCACAGGGTAGACTTGGTCTCCTGCATCAGGGTCACGGGATCATATCCATAGGTGGTGGCCGTGTTGCAGGCCTCACCGCGTACATAAGGTGCCGTTCCCTCGGGATACTTCTCGAGGAGATCCTTGCCCTGGAACCAGCCACCGAAATGAAACGGTGTCCAGACCACTCCGCGACCGACGCGCGGCGTGATCATGGCGCGGATCTTGATGCGACCGCCTTCAGGACCTTCCAGCCAGACCCAGTCATTGTCGCGCAGCCCACGATCGTTAGCATCGATCGGATTGATCTCGACAAACATTTCCTGCTGGAGTTCGGCCAACCAGGCCATCGAGCGGGTTTCTTCGCCGCCGCCTTCGTATTCGACCAGGCGGCCACTCGTGAAGATCAGCGGATAGTCGGTCGAGAAGTCGGTTGCCTGAATGGACGCGTAGCGCGTTGGCAAGCGCCAGCGATGGGCCATATCGTCATGGGTCGGATACTGCTCGACCAGATCGTAACGCGAGGTATACAGAGGCTCACGATGGATTGGCACGGGGTCCGGGAAAGTCCAGACCATGCAACGAGCCTTGGCGTTTCCGTAGGGCGCCACTTCATGATTGATACAGACGCGCTGTATCCCGCCGGAGAAGTCGGTAGCCCAGCTAACGCCGTCGAGATCCGAGGAATCCATGGCGCGGTATTCAGCCACATCTGCTTCAGTCACGTTCTGGTTCGGCCGCTCGGCCAATCCTGCCACAAAGGCCACGGTCGCCATCTCGTAAGGAGTCAATTCCGTATGCCACCCCAAGCGGCGAAGCATACCGTAACCCACCGGCGGGTGGCCGTCCTCGATCTCCGAACCTTTGCTCCACGAGTCTTCAGCCAGGATGTTGACACCGTTGTGCTCCGACCCGAAGCGGGCACGGAACGGCAACCCACCTTCAGAGACCGGCAAACTTGGATCGTAGAGCACATGGCAACCGGGATGATTGACTTCGGCCGTACCCCAGCAAGGCCACGGCAGGCCATAGATATCACCGTCACAGGGGCCACCTTCGGCCTTCAATGTCGTGGTGTTGAACGTGTGCTTGTTGTCCAGGTGTAACTTGAGGCGCTCCGGGCTCTGCCCGGTGTAACCGATACTCCAGGCGCCCCGGTTGATCTCGCGCAGCGTATCTTCCGGATTCGGCTGACCGTTGGCATCGATGGAGATGTGTTTGAACATCTGGTCAGCAAAGCCAAACTTTTGTGCAAACAGGTAGAGAATCTGAGCGTCGGTCTTCGACTCGTACAGCGGGTCGATGACCTTCTCGCGCCACTGCAGCGAGCGGTTCGAGGCCGTGCAGGAACCGGCCTGCTCGAACTGGGTTGCCGTGGGCAACAGATAGACACCGTCGGTGCGATCCGACATCACGGCCAGATGCGTGGGATATGGGTCGGAAATGACGACCATATCCAGCGCTTCGACCGCCTTCTTCATCTCGGGGCCGCGGACCTGACTGTTGACGGCATGCCCCTGGAAGAACACGGCACGGATGCGGTCGCGCTGCGACTGGTTGGCCGGATCCTCGAGGATGCCGTCGATCCAGCGCGAGACCGGGATTCCGGGCAAGTTCATCGGATGTGCCTCGTTACCGGCATTGTCCGGGTAGCGCCCGTCATCGAAGCGGCCGCGGATGTAATCGTAGTCGACATCCCATACGCGACACCAGTGCCGCCAGGCGCCGTCGTCCAGGCCGTAGTAGCCCGGCAGCGTGTCACAGTTGGGACCGACGTCGGTTGCGCCCTGCACGTTGTCGTGACCGCGGAAGATGTTCGCTCCGCCGCCGGCCTTGCCGATGTTGCCCAGCGCCAGCTGCAGCACGCAGTAAGCGCGGGTGTTGGCATTGCCGACGTGATGCTGCGTGCCGCCCATGCACCAGACGATGGTGCCGGGACGATGCTCGGCCATGGTCTTGGCCGCCTGGTAGACCACCGACTCGGGCACGCCGGTGACCTTCTCAACCTCGTCCGGCGTCCAGTTGGCCACTTCCTTGCGTACCTCGTCCATCGCATAGACGCGCTGGCGAATGTATTCGCTGTCTTCCCAGCCATTTTCGAAGATATGCCACAGCAGGCCCCAGATCAGCGGGATATCGGTACCCGGCCGGAAGGGGATGTGCTGATCGGCATGGGCTGCCGTCCGAGTCATGCGCGGGTCGGCGACGATGAGCTTGGAGCCGTTTTCCTTGCCGCGCAGGATGTGCTGCATCGCGACCGGATGAGCTTCGGCGGCGTTGGAACCGATGAAGAACATGCACTTCGATACATGCATGTCGTTGTAGGAGTTGGTCATCGCACCATAACCCCAGGTGTTGGCCACGCCGGCCACCGTGGTGGAATGGCAGATGCGCGCCTGGTGGTCCAGGTTGTTGGTGCCCCAGAAGGCCACGAACTTGCGCTCAAGGTAGGCGCCTTCGTTGCTGGCCTTGGATGATCCGCAGTACCAGACCGAGTCCGGCCCGGATTCCTCACGAATCTGCAGCATCTTGTCGCCGATTTCGTCGACCGCCTGGTCCCAGCTCAGACGACGCCACTGGCCATTTTCCAGCTTCATCGGGTACTTGACCCGCTTGTCGCTGTGGCCGTGGGAGCGCAGGGCCGCGCCCTTGGCGCAATGACCGCCCATGTTGAACGGCGAGTCGAAGTCGGGCTCCTGCCCGATCCAGACGCCGTTCTGAACCTTGGCGATCGCGCCACAGCCTACCGAGCAGTGGGTACACACGGTGCGCTTGGTCTCGACCGGGCCACCATTACGTTCCGGCGGCATCTGGGCATCAACCCGTCGCATCATGCTCAGCGGCATGGCCGCGGCCAGTGCGGTACCGCCCGCGGTGAGGCCGGAACGCTTCAGGAACGTCCGGCGATCGAAAGACTTGCCCTTCGAGAACCTGGCGGCCTCGTTGGCAGCCTGCTTGCGTATCAGTTTCATATCAATCTCCTCCAGACTGGATTCGGCGCCAGGGGCTGCCTTTAGAAGCGGGCGCGGTCATAGTAGCGCCGAACGTGCTCGGTTTCGCGGTAGCAGGTGCTCTTGGCCTCCGGCTTGGCGGATTCGGGTGCGGCCGCCTGACCGTTGATCGAGACCAACCCGAGTCCGGCGGCTGCGCCGGCACCGAGTGCGCCGGTCATCAATCGACGGCGCGACAGGTCAATGGCTTGCTTGGGTGAAGTATCGTTCGCTTGTTTCATATCACTCTCCAAATGGTCACTCTGGCAAGCTCAGCCAGACTCTTTCAAACTCCATGAACGCTTCCCCCAGCCGACCGACCGAGACATAAAAATCTGCGTTCTTAGCGCCTTGCATATCATTGAAAAAACTGGGCATCCAGGCACCCACGTAGGTGCCGAAAAATTCTTTCTGTCCGGACAAAGGGATGCCGTGCTCCGGGTCGGCCAGCAGGGCCATGGTCTCGCACAGCGCCGCGGCATGGTCTTCAGGTTCGGACACTCCGTCGGCACGCTGTATGCCGAGACGACCCAGTTCATCGCGCAGATCGGCCAACGGCTTGTCCATCAGGAACCCGGACAGGTAATAGCTGCCGTAGGGCAGCAGTTCACCGCGCCCTAAGCCAACAAAAAGACGATTGAATTCCGATTCAACGGATTCGGCGTCGGCCTTCGCGGCCGCTTCGGCAAGGCCTTTCCAGGCTGCCTGCAAATCGGTCGTGCGCCGCTGCTGTTCCGGCTGCGAGCCGAGGCCGCGCAGCAGTTCCAGCATCTCGTGCTCAGGAGGGTTGCGCAAAAGTCCGGCCAGCAAGGCATAGGCATCCAGACGAATCCGGGCTGCCTCGGTTTGGCTGGACGGTGCGTCCTGTGAATGATCACGGATCGCGTTATCGATTGATTCTTGCATCTTATATGCTGTTTTACCCCGGATTGCTACTCTAGCGCCACACGCCTTGACGAGTCAAGCAGACTAGACCATGGTCTTAGTTCCGCCGCTCGGGCGGGTGCGTCACGACACCGCCCTCATCCTCGTACATGCGCTGGATCCGGCAGTCCTCGCACAGGCGAATGCGCGCCAGTGCCTCCTCGCCCTGAAACATCCAGTGATCCTTCAGGCGCCGGGTCATGCTTTCCATCATCTTGCGGGTAGCGAAGGGCTTGCCGCAGCCGTCGCAGTGATGCATCTCCTCTTCGTTGAGCAGGCGCTGACCGGGCTGCAAGTGGGCCGGGAAATGCAGCCGCGCCCGCAGGCTGATGGCATCTTCGGGGCAGGCCGTTTCGCAGATCCCGCACTGAACACACTGATCCTCCCGGAAATGCAGCTGGGGCAGGTCCCCTCCACCCTGGATTGCCGATACCGGGCAGACCGAAACGCAGGCCATGCACAAGGTGCAGGCATTCTTGTCGACCTTGATTTCGCCGAACGGCGCGGTCGCCGGCAAGGCGATGGTTTCGGCGACCTGACCGGGCGCATGATCGTGGAGGTGGGCCAGCGCGAGGCGGATGATTTCGCGCTTGGTGCCGATGGCCCCGTGGGTGGCCGGCTGCTCGACAACAGCGGGTAGCGGCTCGGCCAGCCCGGCAAGGTCCAGCTTGCCAGGCTGCAGGACGAGACGGTCGCCGGCGTGCGGATCGCCAAGGCCCTCCAGGATGACCCGGTAGATATCGATCTGACGGCGCGTCGCATCGAGCAGGGTCGGCGCGGGCGACGGCCCGGTCAGCAAGACCACCCGGCCGGCGCCGTAGGCGAGCAGCGAAAGCCAGGTATCGGCACCCACCGAACCCACGTCCTCGACCGCGATCGGGAGCACGTGCTCCGGCAGCTCGCCGGCCACCGCGACGAGCGTCGCCAAGGCACTGTCGGCGCTGTAGAGGAGGACGTCGGGGGTCTGGGCCTTTTCGCCGGCCTGGTCGCGGAAATCGGTCAGCAGACGGCGGATCGAATCGAGCAGGTCTTCCGAGGACGGCGCGGTATAGCGCATCGCGCCCGACGGGCAGACCGTGACACAGCTGCCGCAGCCCTGGCACAGGTAGGGATCAATCTCGATCTTTTCGCCGATGCTGTAGGCAGCGCCCGTGGCGCAGGCATCCACGCACTTGCGGCAACCACTCAGGCCACGTGAGCCATGGGCGCAGATGTCCGGGTCATAGGCAAAAAAGCGCGGCTTCTGGAACTCGCCCTTCATTTCCGGCAACTCGGCCAGGGCCCTCTCGCGGTCGGCCTCGCTGCGAATCCGGTAGTAGCCCACGGGCGGCTCATCGACCCCCGAATCGGCCGAGCCGTCCAGATCGAGCACCAGGTCGAAGGTGCCCGGATCGATCCCGAAGGCCGCGCCGGCTTCGAGCACTCGTCCGCGATCGACTTCCACTTTGAGGGTGAACGCGCCCAGGTACCCGGACAGCTCGCGCGGTCGACCGTCCAGGTAGCGCCCTGGCGGAGCCCGGTCGGGCGGCTCCGAGGGTGGGCTGGTCGCCAGCATCGTGATCTTCAGATCGCCCTTGAGCTGCTCGGCAATGCCCCAGGCCTCGTCGGCCGGACCGATGATGAGCAGCCGGCCCTCGGAGCGATACTCGACCCACTCCGAAGCACCAGGCGGTTCTTCGTACTCGGCCAGCGCCGCGGCCCGGGCTTGACCGGTTGCCGAGGCACGCCCAAGGGCGGCAAGATCG
This sequence comes from Wenzhouxiangella sp., assembly GCA_007694885.1. Classification (GTDB taxonomy): domain Bacteria; phylum Pseudomonadota; class Gammaproteobacteria; order Xanthomonadales; family Wenzhouxiangellaceae; genus Wenzhouxiangella. Next base: position 5,749 of record REEW01000069.1, read on the forward strand.
AGTGCTTGTACTTCCAGCTTGGCGTTATCAGACATGCTTGGGTTTGTCCTCGGCGCCGTACTCGTCGGAGTCGGCAGCAATGGATTCATTGGAATGGGAGTCGTCGGACGTCGGCGCCGAATCCGCCTCGCCGGCCTCCGTTGCCTGGGCCTGCTCGGGCGGGCCGGCAACGGACTGCGCGTTCTTGGCCAAGGCCTCTTCATGCGACTTCAGCAGCGCCGCGCGAGCTTCCGGATCGGTTTCCAGGTCCAGCCGGGCCTTGAGTTTGCGCTCCAGCAGCTTGCGTGCCTGCTCGGCACGGTAACGCATATCGGCGGTTATGGTTGCACCGAGTGGAACAATGGTCCGGTAATCCTCGGCGTAATCGTCCAGGGCCTCCAGGGAGTTCACCTCCGGATGCTTGAACAGGCGGCGCAACGCTGCACGGCGCAGGCTTGCGCTGACGTTGGGCGAAAAGAAAGCGGCCACGCTGCCACCCTGGTCGATCGATTCCAAGGGCGGCATGTCCTCGTCTCCGGGCGGTTCGGGTTCGGGCCCGGACCCGGATTCCGGCTGGATTTCCGTTACCGCCTGATCCACCGCCTCACCATCCTCGGCAGCTGACTCAACACGCTCTTCATCGACCGGATCATCGACGTCTCCGGACAGGCTGCCCTGCTTGCGTCGTGACCAGCGCTCCAGAAACGACTCATCGCCCGCCCGGTCGCCGGCGGCCCGTGTTGTGGTCTCACGCTTGCTCATGGCTTTCTGGCGTCGAATGGATTGCGGTACTTGTCGCCGCCCTTGCCCTTGATCTTGCCCTTGCGCGGGCCCGGCCTGTAGTGCGCGGCCACGTAGTCCTTGATCCACAACACGATGGGCACCGGCATCGCCGCCTGGAAAAACCACTCTTCGTGTTCCTCGGCGGCTACTGCGTCATCCTGGTCAGCCGTCACCCGCAGCGGGACCGGCCCACCCTGAGCATCGGGCTGGCAAATGACATACAAACGGGGTTGTTCGCTGGTCAGGTTATACCAGTAATCATCACAGCCATCCGGCATCAGCGGAAGCTCCAGCCCCAGCCACTGGTAAATTCGGGTTTCGCCATCGTCGCGGACGAGATGACGGCCGGATTCACCGCTCGCGGCACCCGTTCGAGGCAGGATACCGATGACCTGCCACTTCTGACCGCGCTGCTCCATCATGATGGTGACGGGCATGCGCGGATACCGTGGAATCTTTGCTTGCTCCATGTCTGTCTCCTGGCTTCCGGCTCAGGGCTTGATGACAATCTTCGGCATCTTGTGGGTGAAGTCGGTTGCCTGCATCGACAGCTTGGCCGCCATCCGCACCGCGATCTGACGATACAGTCCGGCCACTGCACCGTCGGGATCGGCGACCACGGTCGGCCGGCCATTGTCGGCGTGTTCGCGGATCTTCAGGTCCAACGGCAACGAACCGAGCAACGGCACACCGTAATCCGTCGCGATGCGCTCGCCGCCGCCCGAGCCGAAGATGTGCTCCTGGTGACCGCAGTTGGAGCAAGTGTACATACTCATGTTCTCGACAATGCCGAGCACCGGTACGTTCACCTTGCGAAACATCTGCAGGCCCTTGCGGGCATCCAGCGTGGCGATGTCCTGCGGCGTGGTCACGATGACCGCACCGGCCACCGGCACCTGCTGCGACAGGGTCAGCTGGATGTCGCCGGTGCCCGGCGGCATGTCGATGATCAGGTAGTCCAGATCCTTCCATCGGGTATTGCCGAGCAGCTGCTGCATGGCCTTGGTCACCATCGGACCGCGCCAGATCATGGGCTCTTCCTCGTCGATCAGGTAACCCACCGAAATCGACTGGATGGAGTAACTCATCATCGGTTCGAAGCTGGTACCGTCCTCGGAATCCGGGCGCCCCTTGACGCCGAGCATGCGCGGCTGGCTGGGACCGTAGATGTCGGCGTCGAGCATGCCGACCTTCGCGCCCTCCGCGGCCAGGGCCAGGGCCAGGTTGGCCGATACCGTCGACTTGCCGACACCACCCTTGGCCGAGGACACCGCGATGATGTTCTTGACCACCTGCAGGCGCTGCATGTTGGGCTGGACCTGGTGCGGGGTGATCTTTGTGGTCACCTCGACGGTTGCCGAGTCCACCTCCGGAAGCTGCTCGACGGCGGCCCGGATCTGCTTGCCCAGGGCGCGACCGAAGCGCTTGGCCGGATAGGCCAGCTCAAGCCGGATCACGGCGCGCGATCCGGACATCTCGACCACGGGCTCGGCAACGGCCGCGGCCAGGTCCGACCCCAGGGCCTCCAACTGACAATCGCTCGCCAGTGCTGCGATGCGCTGGTTCAGGTTCTCCTCCATTTGATGCCTTCGATATACTTGTTAGCCATTCATGTTCCTCTGTTCATCGATCGCATGTCAATACATCCGGACGTCGCCGTTCTCATCGGAACGCGCAAAGGCCTGTTCATCGCCCGCAGCGACGGCGACCGCAAGTGCTTTGCGGTCGAAGGCCCGCACATGGCCGGCTACGAAATCCAGCGGGCGTTCCTCGACCCGCGCCATGGGGGCCGGCTCGGCTTCGCTGCCGCCCACCATCCGATCTGGGGCATTCACATCTACCGAACCGAGGACGCCGGGCGTAGCTGGCAGCCGCTGGGCGAGGTCCCCAGCCATGGCCCGGACGACGATCCCGAGCACCTCAAGACCATCTGGGGCCTGGCACCGGGGCCGGCCGAACAACCCGACACAGTGTACGCCGGGATCGAGCCGCCGGGCCTGTTTGTCTCCCGCGACGGCGGCTTCAGCTGGCAGGCCCTGGCGGGCTTCCACGAGCACCCCACGGCCGGCCTGTGGCACCCGGCCAAGGGCGGCTGCGCGGTGCATTCGCTGCACGTTGCCGGGCGCAGAATCTACGCCGCGCTGGCCGCCGGCGGCACGTATCGCTCCGACGACGGCGGCACGAGCTGGACGCCCTGCAACACCGGGGTACGCGCGCCCTACCTGCCCGGCCACAACCCGGTCGCCGGCCACAACGATCACGGCCTGCGCATGCACCCGGCCAACCCCGATCGACTCTATCGGCAAAGCCATACCGGAACCTGGCGGTCCGATGACGGCGGAAGCAGCTGGACAGAGATCACCGCCGGCCTGCCCAGCGACTTCGGCTACGCCCTGGCACTGGATCCGTCCGACCCGGATGTCCTGTTCACCATCCCGGAAGACTCCAGCCAGTTCCGGGCCACGGTCGACGGCCGCCTGCGCGTGTACCGGACCGAAAACGCCGGCGGCGACTGGGAAGCGCTGAGCCGTGGCCTGCCCCTGTCGCACTGCTACGTGACCATCCTGCGCGACGGACTGGACAGCGACGGTCTTGACCCGCTGGGCCTGTACTTCGGCAGCTCCAGCGGCCAGGTCTGGTTCAGCCGCAACCGCGGCGATGACTGGAACCTGCTGCCGGCCATCCTGCCGCCGATTCTGAGCGTCCATGCGGGTACCGTGGCATGAGCGAACTGAGCGAAGCGCTCGGCATCGGCGGCGGCATCGTCGCGGCCATCGGTGCCGGCGGCAAGAAAAGCCTGCTCAACGCCATCGCGGCGGAAACCGCGGGACGGCTGGCGTGGACGGCAACGGTGTTTACCGCCCGGCCGCCGCGCTGGACCGGCGTCGAGGTCCACATCGGTGAAGAAGAAGAGTTGCTGTCCCGGGCCCGACGCCAGCACGGACCCGGGCGCCATGCTTTCCTCCGCCCCAGCGACAAGCCGGCGCGCTACGCCGGGCTGCAGCCGGAGACGGTCAGCCGCCTGCACACCGCGGGCCGCTTCGACCTGACCCTGGTCAAGGCCGACGGCGCGCGCATGCGCGGACTCAAGTGTCCGCGTCCCGGCGAGCCGGTGCTGCCGCCGCACACCTCGACGGTCCTCATGGTGTTGTCGGCACGGGTGATGGGCCAGCCCCTCGACGGCGAGATCGTTCACCGGCCCGAGCGGGTCGGCGCGGTTCTGGGAGCAGACCCGGGCACCCTCATCGAACCGGACCACCTGGCCACCATCCTGACCCACCCCGACGGTCTTTTGAGCGGCACAACGGGGCTTGAGGTAGTGCCGGTGATCAACCAGGTCGACAACGAGGAGTGCCGCGAGCTGGCCGAGCTTGCGGCGCGACTCGCGCTGGCCCGGTCCGATCGATTCGACCGGGTTATCCTGACCTGCCTGCACCGGAATGCTACCGTCGCATCGCCGGTCGTGGCCCGAATCACCCGCTGAGCCAGCCTGTACATGGATGATGATGGAAAACAACGGCAAAGCCATACCCCCGATCCGGATTGAATTGCCGGCCGCGCTGCGCGTCCTGGCCGAAAACCGGGCGACGATCGAGGCGCGCGGCGAAACGGTCGCACAGGCGCTGGACGATGTCGGCCAGCGCCACCCGCTGCTGCTGCGCCGCATCCTGACCCGGGGTGGCCAGTTGCGGCCGCACGTCAACCTGTTTGTCAACGAAACCGACATCCGTCACTGCCAGGGCCTGGACACCGCACTCGGTCAGGGCGACGTGCTGGTGGTGGTACCTTCGGTCGCCGGCGGTTAGGATCGACGCCATGTCCCTGGCCAACCGCCTGCAGCAACTGCGCGAACAGATTCCGCTCGTGACCCCGGCCGACGCGCTGCAGCAGGCCGGCGGCGAAGCGCTGTTGCTCGACGTGCGCGAGGCCGAGGAAATTGCCCAGGGCACACCCGAGGCGGCCCGGGCGGTCGGCCGCGGTTACCTGGAAATGCGCATCGAGGCGCTGGCGCCGGATCGCGACCAGCCCATCGTGCTGATGTGCGCGGCCACGACCCGCTCGATGCTGGCCGCAGACGATCTTCGCCGGATGGGCTACCGCCGGGTCGCGGTGATGGCCGGCGGCTTCAATCGCTGGAAGGACGAGGGCCTGCCCTACGTCCTTCCCGAAACGCCGGACCGGGACGCGCTGCAGCGCTACGCTCGCCAGCTGGTCCTGCCCGAACTGGGCCAGGCCGGGCAGACGCGGCTGGGCCAGGCCCGGGTCGGGCTGGTCGGCGCCGGCGGCCTGGGCTCGCCGGCCGCGCTGTACCTGGCCGCGGCCGGAATCGGCACCCTCGGCCTGGTCGATCACGACAAGGTCGACCGCAGCAACCTGCACCGCCAGGTCCTGCACCGCGATGACCGGGTCGGCATGGCCAAGACCGAATCGGCGCGGCGGACGCTGGAAGCGCTCAACCCCAGCATCCGCGTCCAAACGCACGAACTGCGCCTGGACGCGGCAAACGTCGAAGACGTGCTCGGCGGCTACGATGTCATCGTCGACGGCTCGGACAATTTCCCCACCCGCTACCTGGTCAACGACGCCTGCATCAAGCTGGGCCTGCCGACCGTCTACGGCGCCGTCCAGGGCTTCGAAGGCCAGGTCTCGGTCTTTGCCGCCGGCGGCCAACCCTGCTACCGCTGCCTGTTCGCCGAGCCGCCGGCACCGGAGCACGCGCCGAACTGCAACGAGGCCGGCGTGATCGGCGTGGTTCCGGGCATCATCGGACTGCTCCAGGCCCTGGAGGTGATCAAGCTGGTGACCGGGATCGGCGAGCCGCTGATCGGCCGCCTGCTGCTGTTCGACGGGCTGTCGACGAAACTGCGCGAGGTTCGCCTGAAGGCCGATCCAGCCTGCCGCTACTGCGCGCCGGACACCGAATTCCCCGGCTATGCCGATTACGTTCAATTGTGTTCGGCCAGCCCGCCCACCGAATCCCTGGAGAATCCGACGAATGGCTGAACTCAACCGCAATCAGATCACCGCCGCCGTGCTCGCCGGCGGCATGGGCCGACGCATGGGCGGCGTGGACAAGGGCCTGGTCGAGATCGCCGGCAAGCCCATGGTTGCCTGGACCCTGGACGCGCTTGGTCCCCAGGCCGCACATTTGATGATCAACGCCAACCGGTCGCTGGCCGACTACGCCGCCTTCGGCCTGCCCGTGGTCGAGGACCGGCATGGCGGCTTCCAGGGTCCGCTGGCCGGACTGCACGCGGTGCTGTCGGCGGCCACCACCCCGTTTGTCGCCGTCGTTCCCTGCGATACGCCACGCCTGCCGGCCGACCTGGTTGCGCGCCTGGCCGCGGCCATGGAGCGCGACGATACCGAACTGGCCACGGCCGAAGCCGGCGGTCGCGTCCATACCCTGCACGGCCTGTTTCGGCGCGACCTGCTCGAAGACCTGGAACGGGCCCTGGTCGCCGGTGAGCGCAAGCCCGACGCGTGGTACGCTACGCGGCGCTGGTCGCGGGTCGATTTCAACGACGCCGCATCGGCCTTCGACAACATCAACACCCCGGAGCAGCGCGAAGCGCTGGCCGCGGAACTGCAATCAACCAACGAATCAAGCCCATGAGCATCAAGGCACGCAAAGCGGCCGGCGGCCACGACACGCCGGCTCTTCCCCTGGAGGAGGCGCGGCAGCGCATTCTCGATGCGATCTCGGCGCTGGACGGCGAGGAGTCGGTGGGCCTGCACCAGGCCCTGCACCGGGTTCTGGCCGAACCGGTCAGCGCGGCCATCGACGTCCCCGCCCACACCAACTCGGCGATGGACGGATACGCCCTGCGCGGCGAAGACGCGGCCGCGCCGGGTTCGGAGCTGAAACTGATCGGCGAGAGTTTCGCCGGCCGGCCGTTTGCCGGTGCGGTGGGCCCCGGCCAGTGCATCCGCATCATGACCGGCGCGGTCGTGCCCGACGGCGCTGACACCGTGATCATGCAGGAACAGGCCGAACGCGACGGCGAGCGGGTGCGCTTCGTCAAGAGCGCCAGGGCGGGCGCGAACGTGCGCCCCGCCGGCGAAGACCTGAAACGCGGTGAAACGGCGCTGAATCCCGGACGCTGGCTGACCGCGGCCGATCTGGGCGTTCTGGCATCGGTCGGCGTGCCCGAGGTCCGGGTACGACGCAAGCCGCGGGTGGCCTTTTTCTCCACCGGCGACGAACTCAAGCCGGTCGGGCAAGAACTGGAGCCCGGCCAGATCCACGACTCCAACCGCTACACCCTGTTCGGCCTGCTGACCGAACTCGGGGTCGAGATCGAGGACCTGGGTATTGTTCCCGATCAGCGCGACGCGCTCGACGAAGCCTTGCAGAAAGCGTCGCTGTGCGATGCCGTGCTAAGCACCGGCGGGGCATCGGTCGGCGATGCCGATTACGTGGTCGAGGCGCTGGAAAAACTGGGCAACGTCGGTTTCTGGCAGGTGGCGATGAAACCCGGCCGACCGCTGGCGTTCGGGCGCATCAACCAGGCCTGGTTCTTCGGCCTGCCCGGCAACCCGGTTTCGGCCATGGTGACGTTTTTGCAGCTGGTTCGTCCGGCCCTGGTCAAGCTGGCCGGTTCAACCCCGGCGCTGCCGGCTCAGTTCGCCCTGCCGACCACCGCCGATATCGCCAAGCGACCGGGTCGGCGCGAGTTCCAGCGCGGTCGCCTGGTGGCCGGCGAGAACGGGCTGGCGGTCGCACCGTTCGGGCACCAGGGTTCCGGGGTTCTGCGCTCGATGAGCGAAGCGGACTGCCTGATCAACCTGGCGCCCGGGATCGGCGACGTCGCGGCCGGGCAATCGGTCATGGTCGAGCCGTTTGCCCAGCCAGTCTGGAACGGCGCCTGATCAACCGGCTTCGAGCTTGCCGTCGACGGTATGCTCAAGACCGAGATCAGGGCACTCCAGCGTGACCTTGACGGTCATGGGACCGGTTTGAAGTTGGCCGGATTCGGCGGCATCGCGAACCGCGAGCTCGATCTCGCGCTGCGAGGTCACGCCGACCTGCTTGAGAAACTTGCGGATGCTCAGATTCAGTTTTTCTTCGTCCATGGTTGATCTCCTCGATGATGGCTGAAAACGCCGTGCCCCTATACTAGGCCAAGTGGACGAATTTTCCGAATCCCTGCGCCTGACGGTGCAACTGCTGGTCTCGCTGGAACCGGAGCTGGTCGAGATCGTGTCGCTGTCGCTGTCGGTCAGCGTCAGCGCGACCGTCCTGGCGGCCCTGATCGGGCTGCCGCTGGGCGCTGCCGTTGCCGTCCTGCGCTTTCCCGGCCGCTCGGCCCTGACCGCCTTGCTCAATGCCTCCATGGGCCTGCCGCCGGTGGTTGTCGGACTGGCCGTCTACCTGCTGCTGTCGCGGGCCGGTCCGCTCGGCGAACTGGGCCTGCTGTTCACACCGCAGGCCATGGTCATCGCCCAGTGCCTGCTGATCACGCCGTTGATTGCCGCCCTGGCGCGACAGACCCTGGCCGACCTGGACGAGAACTGCCGCGAGCAGCTGCAGGTGCTCGACACCCGCCCGCTGAACATGGTCGGGGCTCTTCTCTGGGACGGCCGCTTTTCCCTGATCACCGCCGTTCTGGCCGGGTTCGGGCGGGCGATCGCCGAAGTCGGCGCGGTCATCATCGTCGGCGGCAACATCAGCGGCGTAACACGCGTCATGACCAGCACCATTGCCCTGGAAACGAGCAAGGGGAATCTGGCCCTGGCCCTGGCCCTGGGCCTGATCCTGGTGACCATCACGCTGTCGATCAATCTCCTGGTTACGGGGGTGCAGAATGTGGCGACTCGACGCTACGCCTGAGGCTCCCGCCCGGGCGGAGCATCCGATGATGCCGCTGAAAGTCAGCGGAGTGCGGATGGAGCGCAACGGCCGCGCCCTGCTCGACGAGGTCAGCTTCTGCCTGGCCGCCAACGGCGTTCACGTCATCCTCGGCCCCAACGGCGCCGGCAAGAGTCTGCTGTTGCGGGTTCTGCACGGACTGATCGAACCGGACAGCGGACAAATCGAGTGGGCCGGGCGAACGCCCGTTGCCGCGCAGCCCGAGCTCGGCATGGTCCTGCAGCAGCCGGTCATGCTGCGCAGATCGGTGCTGTCGAACCTGACTTTTGCCCTGGCCCGCAAAGGCGTGCCGCGACGGCAGAGAAAAGCCCAGGCGCTGCGCGCCCTGGCCCACGCTGAACTGGAAAGCCTGGCTCATCAGCCCGCCCCCTGCCTGTCCGGCGGCGAGGCCCAGCGCCTGGCCATCGTCCGGGCCTGGGTCCAGCGCCCCAAGGTATTGTTCTTCGACGAGCCCTGCGCCAACCTCGATCCGCGCAGCACCTACAAGGTCGAGGCCCTGATCCGCGAAATCAGCGCCAGCGGAACCCAGATCATCCTGACCACCCATGACCTGGCCCAGGCCCGTCGCCTGGCCAGCGAAGTGCTGTTCCTGGCCAATGGCCAGGTTCAGGAACATACCGTCGCCGATCTTTTTTTCCGCTCGCCGCGCTCGCTGGAAGCCGCCGCCTACCTGGAAGGTCAGTTGCTGCTGTGAACCGTCGTCGCAACCTGTTGAACATTGCCTGCTGCCTGCTGGCGCTGATCAGCAGTCAGGCTGTGGCCGAACGCTTCATCGTCGTGGCATCGACCACGTCGATCGAAAACTCCGGATTGTTCGCGCACCTGTTGCCTCCTTTCGAGGAACGCTCCGGCATCCAGGTGCGGGTCGTGTCCGTGGGCACTGGCGCGGCCCTGCAGTTTGGCCGGCGTTGCGATGCCGATGTGGTGATGGTCCACGCGCCCGACCTGGAACAGGATTTCGTCGCCTCGGGTTTTGGCCTCGAACGACACCCGCTGATGCACAACGATTTCATTCTCGTCGGGCCGGATCACGACCCGGCCGGCATCCGCGGCCTGAGCCGCGCAGCCGAGGCCTTCGCGCGGATCGCAAATACCCAAAGCCGCTTCGTTTCTCGCGCCGATCGCAGCGGCACTCACGCAAAGGAAATGGAGCTGTGGCGGATCGCTGACTTCGACCCGACCGCGTCGTCCGGCCAGTGGTACCTGGAAACCGGTTCGGGCATGGGTCAGGCCCTGAACACCGCCCGCGCCATGGACGCCTACGTTCTGGCCGATCGCGCCAGCTGGCTCGGGTTCGGAAATCGCGGCCAGCTGCAAGTGCTGGCGCAAGGCGACCCCATCCTGTTCAATCCCTACGGCGTCATCCTCGTCAACGAACAACACTGCCCGAATACGCGCTCGGCTGCGGGACAGCAATTCATCGACTGGCTGGTATCCGAGGCCGGTCAGCAACAAATCGCGAGCTTCACCATTGACGGCAGCCCGCTGTTCGTGCCCGCGCACACCGATTGAACGGCCGTGCCGGGTTTGTAATTTGCCGGAAACTGCAGCAGACTGAGGCCTGGGTCAGGCCTTCAACCCGATATGGAAAACAATACCCAAACGATTGATCTTGACCTGCTGCGAGATGCGAGCCGATCGTCACCCGACCCGCTGGCAATATGCAATGAACAGGGTTCGATCCTGTTCATCAACGAGGCCATGCAAGCTTTCATTGACAACGGTGAACTGGCCGAGAAAACCATGGCCAGACTGGCGGACCCGGAATCACCTCGTCTGCTGCGACTGCAACAAAACGAGCACAGCCCGCACCGGCGCCTGCTCCGGATCCCGTTCGGACAGTTTCAACTCATCATCCTGATCGAGCACGATGAGGATCCGAGAATCGACCGGCTCCGGCAGCGACTCGATGAAGCGCTCAAACTCAGCATCACCGACCCCCTGACCGGGGCCTGGAATCGCCATCAGTTCAACGAACTGATCCGGATCGAAGTTCCACGCGCAAAACGCTACGGCCAGCCGATCTGCCTGCTGCTGATCGATATCGACCACTTCAAGAAAGTCAACGACGACCTGGGCCACGCTGCCGGCGATCAGACCCTGCAACAGCTGTGCTCACTCATCCGCGAACAGATTCGTCTCGTCGACAGCCTGTTTCGCTGGGGTGGAGAGGAGTTTGCCGTGCTTCTGCCCAACACCTCGCTGGCGGCTGCGCATTTCGTCGGCGAACGCCTGCGAAAGGCGGTTGCCGGCTCGCGCTTCGAGCCAGCCGGTGCCGTCACGGTCAGCATTGGCATCGCCGAACTGGAACGGGATGAAACCGCGCAGCAATGGTTCGAACGCACCGACCAGGCACTGTTTGCTGCCAAGGAGCAGGGCCGCAATCGCGTGGTCTGCGCCGATTCCGATCCGGATCGCCTGATCGGCAGCCCGGCCGGCGAAAGCCCGTTTCTTCTGGCCTGGAAATCCAGCTACGAGAGCGGTCATCCGCTGATTGACGAGCAGCACCAGGAGCTGTTTCGGCTGGGCAACCGCTTGATTGCCGCCAGCCTCGATAGCGATACCGCACCGGATGAATTCGTGGACCTGATGGACGTCCTGATCGAGCACGCGGCACAGCATTTCCACGACGAGGAAAACATCATGGCCGAGCTGGAGTACGAACACCTGGCCCGGCACCGTCGCGCTCACAACGGTCTGGTCGAACGCGCCCGCCAGCTGCGCGAGCGGGCGTGCAACGGCACCGTCTCCACCGGCCAGGTGGTTCGCTTCCTGGCCAACGACCTGGTCAGGCAACACATGCTGACCGAGGATGTGGCCTTCTTCCCGAGCCTGAACACCTCGGCGGTTCAGCACGATTGAGCGACAAGCGATGAACTGGCCGGGCAGCGAACCTCCACGTCAGCTTCGTACGTCGACCGCGGCAATTCGAACGGTCGCCATCTACGTCATCGTCGCCATCGCCTGGATCACCCTGTCCGACCTGGCGGTCGATGCGCTGTTCAGCGATCCGGCCCACATGGTCAGGGCAAACCTGATCAAGGGCTGGCTGTTCGTCGGGGTGACCGGTGTGCTGCTGTATGCACTGATCACCCGACTGGTGCATCAGATCAACCAGCTGGTCCATCAGCGCCAGGAGTTGTCCAGGCGGCAACAGTCCGAGCTGGAGGAAAAAGTCGCGCAGCGCACAGCCGAACTGCAGGGGGCCAATCAGGAACTGGACAGCTTCGCCTACGCGGTGTCGCATGACCTGCGCGCGCCCTTGCGGGCGATGAACGGCTTCTCCGAAGCCCTGCTCGAAGATCACCGTGCCGAACTCAGCGAACCGGCCCGCGCGCATCTCGACCAGATCCGCATTGCCAGTTCGCGCATGCAGGGGCTGATCGACGGCCTGCTGGCGCTGTCGCGGGTCACGCGCGGCGCGTTGGAGCGAAGCGAGGTCAATCTCTCTGAGATCGTCAAACAGTCCTTGCATGTGCTGCAGGAGCGGGATCCGCACCGGCAGGTCGAAGTCGGGATCGAGCCCGACCTCATCGCCGAGGGCGACCCGCGCATGCTCGCCGCGGCACTGGACAACCTGGCCGACAACGCCTGGAAATACAGCGTCGGAGCCGTACCGGCGATCATTCGCTTTCATGCCGCCAGACTGGACGGCGAACCGGCCTTCTGCATCAGCGACAATGGGGCCGGCTTCGATATGCGCCACATCGACGGTCTGTTCAAACCGTTCCAGCGCCTGCACCGCCAGGATGAATTCCCGGGACTGGGCATCGGCCTGGCGACGGTGCAGCGTATCATTCACCGACACGGCGGGCGGATCACTGCCGAAGCCCGGCCGGGACAGGGCGCCCGTTTCCTGTTCACTACGGGATCAAGAAGCTGATGAAAACAGTCATAAATAGGACTTTACAGGCCGATGTCCGACAGAACCCTGCTCCTGGTCGAGGACGATCCGCAAGATGAACTGCTGACGCTGCGTGCGCTCAAAAGCGCCGGCGTATGCAACCACATCGACGTTGTTCGCGACGGCCAACAGGCGCTTGACTACCTGTTCTGCCAGGGCGAATTTTCCAGCCGATCCGGCGCTGTCCTGCCGGCGGTGGTACTGCTCGACATCGGCCTGCCGAAAATCTCCGGTCTGGATGTGCTCGCGCGCCTGCGCGAGCACCCCAGCACACGCCATGTACCGGTGGTCATCCTGACTTCGTCCGACGAACCGATCGACCTGGTGCGGTCGTACCGGAACGGAGCCAACAGTTTCGTGCGCAAGCCGGTACAGTTCGCCGAATTCGCCAGAACGGTCGCCCGCCTCGGCGTCTACTGGATGGCCACGAACGAACCCTGCCGGGGCGCGTGAGTAATGTGAGCCGGGTGATGAGTGACGAAACAACACTTGAACTTCTCCTGATCGAGGATACCGAAGCGGATGCGCTGCTGATCCGGCGCCGGCTCGAGCAGGCCGGAATGAACGCACGAATCCATCGCGTGGATCGCACGGAATCCGTTGTGGAGGCTATGGAGGCCCAGATGTGGGATGCCGTGCTCTACGACTACACCCTGCCCGGTATGCATTTTGCCGACACGGTCGAGCTGTTGCGATCGAAGCGACCGGAACTGCCGGTCATTCTGGTCTCGGGCACGGTCAGCGAAGAACTGGCCATCAACTTGCTCAACCACGGACTCAGCGATTTCGTCCTCAAAGACAGTCTGCTGCGCCTGCCCGGCGTTATCCGGCGAGCCGTTGACAATGCCGGCGAACGCACCCGCAGGCAAGCTGCGGAAGATCAGCTGCGCAAGCTGGCCATGGTCGTCGAGCAGAGTCCGACCAGCATCATCATCACCGACACCACGCCGGCGATCGAATACGTCAACAAGGCCTTCGTCGAGACCACCGGTTACAGCCGCGAGGAAGTCCTGGGCCGCAACCCATCGATTCTGAATCGGGGTCAGACTCCGCCGACAACCTATGCCGAGCTGTGGGCGACAATCGCGCAGGGAGTGGTCTGGAAGGGTGAATTCAGGAATACCCGCAAGAACGGGTCAACCTACCTGGAAATGGCCACGATTGCACCGATCCGCCAACCCGACGGCCGGATCACCCACTATGTCGCCGTCAAGACCGACATCACGGAACTGCGAGACTCCGAAGCCCGGATCCACCGCCTGATCAATTTCGACGACCTGACCGGGTTGCCCAATCGCGCCTTGCTGCTGGATCGACTGAGACAGGTGGGGCTGACCGTGCAGCGCAGCGGCCAGCACGGGGTCATCCTGGTTCTCGACGTCGACGGCTTCAAGTTCATCAACGACATGCACGGTTACCAGGCCGGCAATTGCGTGCTGAGCTCGATCGCCGCGCGCCTGACCGCGAACCTGCCCGAGCATTCCATCATCGGTCGCATCGGCGCCAACCGCTTCGCGGTCGTGATCGAAGACCTGTCCCGACAACACGAGCGCGCAGCAGCTCAGGCCCACGACCTGGCCGAGCTGCTGCACGAACAACTGCAGGAGCCGCATCTGGTCGACGGGGTCGACGGCTCGGTCCGCCATGCCACGACCATGGGCTTGTACCTGATCACCCGAGAGCGGGAAAAACCCGACCGACTGCTCAACAAGGCCGAAATCGCGCTGCAGCGCGCTCGCGACGACTCACGCAACACCTGGCAGTTCTTCAACCCCGAAATGCAGAGCCTGGTCGAACAGCGGTCTCACCTTGAGGCAGGATTGCATCAGGCCCTGGAAAACCGGGAGTTCAGACTGTTCTTCCAGTCCCAGTTCGACGCCGACGGCAAGCTGACCGGCGCCGAGGCGCTGCTGCGCTGGTTTCGCCCCGATGGTGAAATCGTACCCCCCGACCATTTCATTCCGCTGGCCGAGGACACCGGCTTGATTCTGCCGATCGGCGAATGGGTGCTGGAGGTGGCCTGTCGGCAGCTGCGGGAGTGGTCGACTCATCCGGAAACAAGCGGCCTCAGCCTGGCCGTCAACATCAGCGCGCGTCAATTCCATCAGCCGAATTTCATCGAGAGTCTGGCTCGGAAGCTCAAGGCGTTCAAGGTCACGGCCGACCACCTCGTTCTGGAACTGACCGAGTCGGTGGTCCTGAACAATCTGCTGGAAGCCGAGGAACGAATGCGGGCAATTCGCGATCTCGGCGTGCGGCTGGCGCTGGACGATTTCGGCACCGGGTTTTCTTCCCTTGCGTACCTTCAGCATCTGCCCTTCCACATCCTCAAGATCGATCGTTCCTTCGTCTCGAACATGACTTCCGACAACAGCAGCGCGGCCATCGTGCGTGCCACCATCGCCATGGGCCATGCGCTGGACCTGAAGGTGACCGCCGAGGGCGTGGAGGTTCAGGAAGAACTGGATCTGTTGCGTCGTTTCGGCTGCGACGCCTACCAGGGGTTTCTGTTCGCCCGCCCGGTCGCCGCGGAAAACTGGACCCCGACCGGCGCAAAACTGGCCTGATCCGGGCCTCGTCCACACGCGGCATACGGTGGCGTATGGTAATCTTCAGGCTGCTCTTCATTCCGGACTGA
>REEW01000056.1 GCA_007694885.1 Wenzhouxiangella sp.
GCTCAGCGGTGCCGCGGTCAGGCGCAGCGCGTGGCGCTCGTTCAACCACCAGGTGCCCTGCAGGCGCGCCGCCACGCCGCTGGTGTCGGTCAGATCATCGAGCGCGAATCTGGTGCCAGTATCGCCGGGGATGCGGACATCGTTGCGGGTGAAGGTGAACAGGCCGAGCTCCAGATCGAGGCTGCTGGCCGGCGTGCTGCCATCCGGTTGGGCGAAGGCAGCACCGCACCAGGACACTCCCGAAATCAAAAGGACTGACCACAACAGGCCACGGATGCCGATGAACGGAGAAGCGGACAGCGCCCTGGGCGGCAGGGTGGTGGAACCCGATCGGTATGGCATGACATGCTCCTCTGAAGACAAATTGGTGACCAATGGCGACTGAAGCTGCAGCAGCACAAACGCCTCAACGAACTGATCCGGTCTCACCAGCCCATCCAGTGAGAGTATGCGCCGACGAACTCATCGAAGATCCGCTCTGCATTCAGGTCATCCAGCGCCCAGTCGCCGATCCGGCCGGTGCCCAGGATGATCTCGGCGCGCGGCTGGATGTCCTCGGGCCTGGAAACGACCTCGGTCAGGGCGAAACTGACCGGTTCGCGGACCAGACCATGGACGGTGAAACTGAACTCTTCCTCGCTGCCGCGCCAGACGGTCAGGCAGGCCCGATCGACCTCGCGATCAATCGTCGCTTCACGATCGTGCTGCTCCAGTTCGGCGGCGATCTGCTCGAACGCCGGGACCACGGTCTCGTCCAGGTAAGCCTGGATCCTGGGCATGATCTCGGCCTGCTTTTCAGCCGCCAGCCGGCTGAAACGCTCGTAGCCCCAGATGACGGTCTTGAGACGCTTGCGCCAGTCTTCGTGGCGCTCGGCGGCCGCCAGCGGCAGCGGCCGGACACCGGTATAGCCGCCCGGCGGCGTCGCCCCGGCCAGCGGAGCACCGGCAGAGGGTAGCGATCGGCCGCTGACCGCATCGGCCAGCTGGGCCGGGCCTTCCGCGCCCAGTCGAAACACGCGCTCGCCATTGAGCGATTTGTACAAACCGAAACAGATCAACAGCATCACGATGGAAAACGGCATGGCCGTGGTGATGGCCGCGGTCTGCAATGCGCTCAACCCCCCGGTCAGCAACAGCACGGCCGCCACCGCACCGATCATCAGCGCACCCATGGCCCGCCGGTACATGGGTGGATCGGGGTCGCCGCCGGCGGTGAGAATATTGACGACCAGCGATCCGGAGTCGGCCGAGGTCACGAAGAAGATCGCCACCACCAGGATGGTGACCAGGGCGGTCAGCGTGGCCAGGGGCAATTCCTGCAGCATGACGAAGATCACCGTGGAGATGTCCTCGCCCAGCGCGTCGACCAGGCCGCCGGCCCCGGCCAGTTCCATGTGGATGGCGGTGTTGCCGAACACCACCATCCAGAAAAAGACCAGCAGGGACGGGGCGAGCAGCACGCCGGCGATGAACTCACGGATGGTGCGCCCGCGCGAGACCCGGGCAATGAACATGCCGACAAACGGCGACCAGCTGATCCACCACCCCCAGTAGAACATGGTCCAGGCTTCCTGCCACTCGGTGCCGATGTAGGCGTCGGTGTTGAACGACAGCTCGATCAGCGAGGCCGCGTAGCCGCCGATGTTCTGGACGTAGGTGCTCAGCAGGAACAGGGTCGGGCCGCCGAAGAACACGACCAGCAGCAGCCCCAGGGCCAGGACCACGTTGAGCTGGCTCAGGCGGCGGATGCCGCGGTTCAGGCCCGAGGCCGCCGATACGGTCGCGGCCAGGGTGATCACGGCGATCAGGGTGATCTGGTTGGCCACCGAGATCCCGGCCAGGCCGAGATGATCCAGGCCGGCATTGAACTGCATCGCGCCCAGGCCCAGCGAAGTCGCCAGGCCGAAGATGGTGCCGAACACGGCCAGCATGTCGACAAAACTGCCCAGTGGCCCGTGCACCCGCTCTCCCAGAATCGGGTAGAGGGCAGAGCGAATGGTCAATGGCAGGTTGTGTCGAAAAGCGAAATAGGCCAGCGACAGGCCGACGATCACGTAGATCGCCCAGGCGTGCAGGCCCCAGTGGAAGAAGGTGATCACCATGGCATCGGCCGCGGCTTCCAGGGTTTCCGGTTCGGCCCTGGGCGGGTCGGCGAAATGCGAAATGGGCTCGGCCACGCTGTAGAAGATCAGCCCGATTCCCATGCCGGCGCTGAACAGCATGGCAAACCAGGTAAAAAAGCCGTACTCGGGCGACTCGTCATCGCGACCGAGGCGAATATGGCCATGCCGACTGAACATCAACCACAGCGCAAAGACCAGGAAAAACACCGCCGCCAGCACGTAAAACCAGCCGAAGGTTCCGACGATGAAGGCCTGGACCTGTTCCACCGCCCGGCCGAACGGTTCGGTAAACACCGCCCCGACGACCACCAGCGCGGTCATCAAGCCGAACGTGATCAACAGGCTCCAGGGCACTCTGCGCTGCGACATGCTTAAAACCCTACATCAAAGCGGGATTTCCCGTCCGGCCGATCAAAAAACCCGCTCAGTCCAGGTGCTGATCGGACCGCCGCGCATCGGCGCCATGGTCTGTATGCGTTCAGCGATCGGGTGCACGCCGGGCGGCCGTACAACCCGGGCGCGGGGGCTGCGACTGTCCTTTCGCCATGGCGCCAGCCCCTTGACGACTGGTGCTATCCTCCAGCCCTGACACCACCACCGCACGCCTGTTGGCGATCCGATGAAGCTGCCAGTCATTCTCACTACCCGGTTCCTCCGGACCCTCTTGGTTCTTCTGGTTTTACTGGCCCCGACAGCGCCGACCCTGGCTGCCAGGACCGACGTGGTGGTGCTCAAGAACGGCGACCGGATCACCTGCGACATCAGGCAGCTCGAGCGCGGCCAGCTGCGGGTCAGCACCGACAACATGGGCACGGTGTTCATCAAGTGGGAAGATGTCCTGCGCCTGCACAGCTCGTCGGAGTTCATCGTTGAATCGATCGACGGCAGCCGCATCGTCGGGCAGCTGGCCGAGGCATCGGAAGACGGTCGGATGCGGGTGATTCACGGCGACCGCGAGCAGGTGCTGGATCTGCACGATGTGGTGTGGATGGATCCGTTCATTCGCGACCCGCTGTTCACGGAGCGCTGGGACGGCTCATTCAGCGTGGGGCTGGACATCGCCAGGACCAACCGTGAACGCAACCTGAGAGGCGCCTTCGATCTACGCCGCCGGGGCGAGGACTTCCTGGTCGGCATCGATGGCTCGGCCATTCTGCGCTCGCGCGAGGATCGATCAGACAGCGTCCGCGTCAGCTTGAGCGGCAGCTACCGCGGGCTGCTGCAAAAGCGGCGGTTCTGGGCCACGCTGGGCAGCCTGGAGCGCAACGACGAGTTGGGCATTGACCTGCGCACCCTGGTCGGTGCCGGCTACGGACGCTTTTTGCAGCAGTCGACGCGCTCGTTGTGGTCGGCGGCCGGGGGCTTGGCCCTGGTCAGCGAGCAGCGCGCCGGCGGCGAAGACAACGAGAACAATCTCGAGGGTTTTCTGAATACCCGCTACGAGTATTTTCTCCTGTTCAGCCCCAAGACCACGCTGACGGCGGAATTGACCGTATTTCCCAGCATCACCGACTCCGGCCGCGTCCGCAGCAACCTGGACTTTTCCCTGCGCCGCGAAGTGATCAGCGACCTGTTCCTGGACTTGCGTCTGTACGGCTCGCAGGACAACCGATCAGCCGAGGAAGGCGCCAGCACCGACTATGGCGTCTTCACCAGCCTTGGATATTCGTTCTGAATTCCTGCCGACGATCCAGGATACCCGCCCCGGTTCCCATGGACCTCGCAATTCGATAGCCCGTACTTTTGCGTGGCTGATCCCGCAGGAACGAGCCCGCGAGAATTCCTGACTCTGTTTAATCGGCGGCTTGCTCGAAGCGGTCTCTGAAAATGACTGCAGGCTCAGTGAAGCGGAAAACCGCGAAACTGGTGGTGGCCCCGACCAGCCCCCCGCCAACCAGAATCCTTTCTTTGCCCTCGATCGACTGGGTCGTTACGCTGGAGACCGTGATATTCGAGTCCAGGGTAATCGCCACCCTGCCGTCAGCACCATCGAGGCTGGTGTCCAGGCTGCCGTCTTCCTGATACCTGACGAGGAGCAGGTCATTCTGGTTATCCGGTACATTTTGGCCCGCTCCGGCCGCAACAATCCGCCCGTCATCCTGCAAGGCAACGGTATAGATGCTGATGCTGCGGCTGTAGGGTTCCGGGAACTCCGTAATCACCTGGCCGTTATCTCCGAACGCCGGATCCAGCGAGCCATCGGCAGCAAAGCGCAGGACAAGAAAGGCAACGTCACCGAAATAGTCCGGCCCGCTGAAGCCGCCCACCAGGAATCGGCCATCGCTGTCAACGACGACGCTTCTTGCCCAGCTTTGCCCTTCGATGGTGATCGCCACTTTGCCGGTCCCGTTGAAACTGGTGTCCAGCGATCCGTCAGCCGTCAGCTTGAGCAGGCTGGTTGTCGAACCGTCGCCGAAGCCCGGCCTGATTCCGCCACCGGCGACGATCATGGAATCATCATCCAGCACCGCCACGCTGAACGCTTCCTGCTCGGCATTGGCGTCAAAACTCCCGGTCACGATTCCATTGCTGCCGAAATCAGTATCGAGTTGACCAGCGGTCGTGAATCTCATGACCAGGAAATCTTCATCCATGGTCCGCCCCACCGCGATGATCTTGCCGTCCGATTGAAAGGCGAGATCAGTGATGTACTGATTGCCTCCGAGGTTAATGACCACCTTGCCTTCATCGCCGAAGGAAGCATCCAGCTCTCCGGTCGCATCGTAGCGAACCAGACCCGCGTCAAGCCTTGGGCCAAAGAAGGCTGCGCCTGCAGCGACGATCTGTCCGTCGTCCTGCAGGCCGACTGCGAAGCCGCGGTCGGACGAGTCTGCGCCGAAATTGGTTCTGGCCACACCCTGGTCGCCAAAGTCTGTATCCAACGTCCCGTCGGCATTGAAACGGACCAGGGTGACTACGGAAGGAGACCCGAAAGGACCGTCTCTGCTGTCGCCGACCTGAACAATCTTGCCGTCGCCCTGAACAACAATTTTTCTTCCGTTACTCGCACGGGCTCCCACCGACAGCGAAGCGATGCCGTCCGTACCGAAGGATGGATCCAGAAGGTTGTCCGCAGCAGTCGAGGAATTGGACCAGGTCGCCAGCAAGACCGTGATCAACAGGGATTTCAAAGTGGTCGTGAAACTGTTCATCCTGCTTTACCTCTTGTGCAAACCAGAAGACACTTCCAAATATACTAAATTCCTTATATGCGCGGGAGTAATTCAGGAGTTGCCGGGTTGGCTGGCCCATAGTTGGCAAGCACCGCTGCCGGTTTGCGGGCGCCATGCTGGCGGCCGACTTGAGCTATTCGATCAAAAAACCCGCTCAGTCCAGGTGCTGATCGGACCGCCGCCAGAGCCAGCGCGCGACCAGCGGATCCAGCCGGGCCATGACGAAGTAGGCGAATCGCTGGCGCAGCCGAATCCACAGGTTGCTTTCGCGGCGCAGACGCTCTCGATCCATCGCCAGCGCCAGACCCGCGAAGTGTTCAAACAAGCCCCGCGCCTGTTCGGTGAGGGAAGCGTCTTCGAGCCGCAGCATCAGCTCGTAGTCGATGTGCAGGCTGCGCGTATTGACATTGGCCGAGCCGACGAACACCGTGTCATCGGCGATGACCAGCTTGGCGTGCAGCACCTGCGGCTGGTACTCCAGCACCTCGATTCCGGCCCGAATCAGGCGCGGATAGATGGCGCGCGAGGCGTACCGGGCCAGGGCCACGTCGCTCTTTCCGGGCAACAGCAGGCGCACCCGTCCACCCTTGCGGACGCATTTCATCAGGCGCCGCCGCAGGCTCCACGGCGGCAGAAAATAGGGACTGATGATGCAGATGTCCGAGGCCCGGCCCAGATCACGCAGCAGGCCGGCCTTGAGCGGATTATGGCCGCGACCCGGACCGCTGAGCAGCAGGCGACCCTGGCCGGTCTCGATGTGGCGACGCTCGATCGCGCTGCGCAGGCGCGGAAAGGGCCGCGGCCGCTCGCCGGCCAGCACGTAGAATCGATCGAAAGCGGCCGCGAGCGCGCCGGCCAGTTCCCCGCGCACCGCCAGACCCAGGTCCAGCCAGCCTGCATCGACACCGTCGCCATCGTACTCATCGCCCACGTTGAAGCCACCCACCACGGCGTGCTCGCGATCGCACACCAGCAGCTTGCGGTGATTGCGATGGCTGAAACGACGCAGGCGCAGCGGATTGAAAACGCGCAGCTCACCGCCGGCCGCTTCCAGCAAGGCGAAAAAGTCCGCGCCCAGGGAGAACGACCCCAGGGCATCGACCAGGATGCGCACACGCACGCCGCGCCGCGCCGCGGCGATCAACTGCTCGCGCAAGCCCCGGCCGATCCGATCATCCCGGTAGATGTAGGTCTGAAGCTGAATATTGTGTTCGGCCCGCTCGACCAGACGGGCCATCTGAGCCAGACCGGAGGCCCCGCTGGGCAGCAAGCGAAAAGTGGTATCGGTCATCCTGATTCCTGCCGGCTCAGATTTCCAGCCGGTTGAACTCGCGGATGTTGATCAGCATTTCGTGCCGGCCTGTTTGAGAAAGCTCAGCAGCGCCGCTGCCGAATAGGAACCGTCCGCCGTCATTGCAGGATTCTCCGATGGTGTTCAAACCTTATACCGGATCATGCCCGGGTCCGAAGACTCCCGTGTCAGACCAGACACGCTCCGCCGGCCGGAACCGACCCGTCAGTCCATGTGGATGTACGTCCCTGGCGCCGCGCACAGCGGCGCGTAGCCCTTCTCGGGTGCGCCCATGGCCGGCGGGCGGACGCGGCTGCCGCTGTGAGCGGCCAGCCAGCGGGCGTATTCGGGCCACCAGGAGCCATCTTGCGGCTCGGTTTGGGCCAGCCAGGTTTCGGCGTCCATGTAGCGCGCGCCCGGCCGGCGGTGGCCGACGCGGTAGTGGCGGCGCGGGTGTCCGGGCTCGCTCAGGATGCCGACGTTGTGGCCGCCACTGGTCAGGACGAAGTGCAGGTCGGCGTCGGTGAACAACTGCGACTTGTAAACCGAGCGCCACGGCGCGATGTGGTCGATCTCGGTGGCGACGACAAAGATGGGCACACGGATGTCCTTGAGCGCGATCACCCGGCCCTCGACGGCGAAGCGCCCGGCGCTGATGCGGTTTTCCAGGAAAATCCCGCGCAGGTATTGCGAATGCATGCGCGCCGGCATGCGCGTGGTGTCGCCGTTCCAGACCCGGATGTCGCTGGGCATGTCTTTCAGCCCCAGCAGGTAGCGGCGCACATTCCGGGTGTGGATCAGGTCTTGGGAACGGATGGCGGCAAAGGCGAAGGCCATCTGCGGCCGGTCGAGGTAGCCCTGGGCCCACATCAGGTCCTCGAGGAAGGCGACCTGGCTTTCATCGAGGAACAGCAGCAGCTCGCCGGCCTCGGCGAAATCCACCTGCGCCGCCATCAGCGTGACCGAGGCCAGGCGCTCATCCCCGTCGCGGGCCATGACGGCTGCGGCAATGGCCAGCAGGGTGCCGCCCAGGCAGTAGCCGTTGGCGTGCACGCGCTGGCCCGGCACGATGGCTTCGATGGCGTCGAGCGCGGCCATGATGCCGCGCTTGCGGTAGTCCTCCAGCGCCAGTTCGGCCTGCTCCGGCCCGGGGTTGACCCAGGAGATGGCAAACACGGTATGGCCCTGCCCGACCAGCCAGTTGATCAGCGAGTTGTGCGGGGAAAGATCGAGGACGTAGTACTTCATGATCCAGGCCGGCACGATCAGCACCGGCTCCGGATGGACGGTTCTGGTCTGCGGGCGGTACTGGATCAGCTCCATGAGCTCGTTGCGAAAGACCACCTCGCCCGGCGTACAGGCCAGGTGCTCACCCAGGGCAAACTCCGGCGGAATGGACTCGTGGGCCTGGGTGGCGGCGTGGACCATGTCTTCGACGAAGTGACCGACTCCGTCGACGAAATTGCGCCCGCCGGTCTTGCGCGCGGCCTCGAGGATCTCGGGGTTGAGCCAGGGAAAGTTCGACGGCGACAGCCAGTCCAGGGCCTGGCGAACCATGAAGGCGGTGCGCTGGCTGGTCTGGCGTTTGAGCCCGCGCTGGTCGCTGGTGGCTGCCTCCCACCAGTCGTGCTGGGCCAGGAAGGCCTGCTGCAACAGGCTGAACGGGGCCTTGCGCCAGTCCTCGTGTTGCCAGCGCCGGTCGTAGGCGCGCGGTGTGAATGGCGGCTCGGCCTCACCGCCGACCAGCGACTCGACCCCGAAACGCAGCAGCTTGAGGGCGTTGCCGGCAGCACGCTCGGCCAGCGCGGCCTGGCGACCGGGAGCGCGTGCCAGGTGCAGCGCCCAATCGGTCCAGGCCTCGATCACTGCATGCGGCGAAACCCCCAGGGTCAAGCGACCCAGGGCCGCGGCGGCGGTACGATCGAGCGTGCGCGAGCGGCCGTTGACCGGGCGCGCGCTCGGCCCAGCCGGCAGCCTTGATACCGTGCTCAGCAGGGGCTTTTTCGTCCCGGTCTTGCGTGCTTTCCTCGCTGGCGTACTCATCGTCGCCTCCGGTGTTTTGGTCCGTCGACCGCATCGCTGCGGACTGTTCCAGAGTAAACCTGCAGGTTCGGAGGTTCAAGCTGGATCCCCACTGGCTCGGCTCGGGGCTTTATCATCAAGCCTGACAGCAGGATTCCCGCAGGAAGGAAACAACATGATGCGATTCGTCCCCAAAGCCGTGCTCAATCGACTCTACAACCGCGGAAGCCTGCGCAACACCGAATCCGGCGTGCGCTTCTCGATCAAGAACCGGCTCAGCCCGACTCGGCTCGAGGCGATCGAGCGGGTTCGCCTGAACGGCAGCGACATTGCACCCGAGCGGATTGGCCTGGTGGTCGGCGACGGCCCCGGCCTGTCGGCGGCCGAACTGGTACCCGAGCAGGCGCTGGACTTTCCGCTGGGCGCGCAGTTGCTGGTCGAACTGGAAGCCGAAACCCTGGACGAGGGCGAGCACAGCCTGGAACTGGTCTTTCGCGCCGCGCCCTACGGCAGCCTGTCGCTGTCGGTGACCGACCAGCGCCAATCCCGGCAGCGCGCACCCGAAACCGTTCCCCGCAACGGTGAGGACGACTACAGCGAGAACATCATCAAGGAGCGCCAGCGGTTTGTCGCCGAACGCACCGGCGTGGAACTGGAACACATTCCGCGCCATTCCTTCGACCCGAACATCACCCGCGGCAACATCGAGCACTTCACCGGCGTCGCCCAGGTGCCCCTGGGCATTGCCGGCCCGCTGCTGGTCAACGGCGAGCACGCCAGGGGCGAGTTCTACGTGCCGCTGGCCACGACCGAAGGCACCCTGGTGGCGTCCTACAACCGCGGCATGCGGGTGATCCGCGAGTGCGGCGGGGTGCAGTGCACGGTGGTCGGCGACAACATGCAGCGCGCGCCGGTGTTCGCGTTCGAAAACGCTGCCGCGGCGCGGCGCTTCGCGGACTGGCTCAAAAACCGGACCGAGACCCTGCGCCAGGTCTGCACCGAGTCCGACCGTTTCGTGACGCTGAAATACGTCGACTACTACCTGGCCAGCCGCTTCTGCTACACCCGCTTCAACTTCACCACCGGCGATGCGGCCGGCATGAACATGGTCGGCAAGGCCACGTTCGCCGCCTGCAACTGGATCCTGCAGAACTTCGACGGCGCCGAGGTCAAGGACTTCTTCCTCGAGGCAAACTTCGCCACCGACAAGAAAGCCTCGATGATCAACCTGATGCGCACCCGCGGCAAACGGGTCACCGCCGAGATGGTCGTCAGGCGCGAGGTGCTGCGCAACATCATGGACGCCGACACCGAGCAGTTGTTCACCCACGCCAAGATCTCCAACATCGGCAGCATGATGTCCGGGGCCAACAACAACGGTTGTCACGCCGCCAACGGCATCACCGCGATCTTCATCGCCACCGGCCAGGACGTGGCCAATGTCGCCGAGTCCTCGGCCGGCATTTTGTTCACGGAACTGACCGAGGACAAGGACCTCTACATCTCGATCACCCTGCCGGCGCTGATCGTGGCCACCCTCGGCGGCGGTACCGGCCTGGCCACCCAGTCGGAAAGCCTGCGCATCATGGGCTGCGAAGGCCCCGGCAAGGTGATGAAGTTCGCCGAGATCGTCGCCGGCACGGTGCTGGCCGGAGAGATCTCCCTGGCCGCGGCGATCTCGTCGCTGGACTGGGTTTCCAGCCACGATCAGTACGGTCGCAACGACCCGACCCGGAAAGACTGACGAGCCGGGCCGCCAGCAAAAAGCCGGCCCATGCCCCCTTGCAGCAGGCTTTGAGGTTATGGTTTAGGCAGGCCCCAAACACGGAGCTGAGGTGTCTGATCGAAACCTGCCGCTGTGGCTGAAGCTGGCGTTCAGCGCCTGGATTCTGTTCTGGGCGCCGGCCTATGCCGTGTTGCTGGGACCACACAATTTTTTCTGGCTGTGCAACCTGGCCAGCTTCCTGATCCTGGCCGGCCTGTGGCTGGAAAACCGCCTGCTGCTGTCCATGCAGTGGCTGAGCGTGGCCCTGATCGGCTTGTTGTGGGGGCTGGACGTGGGCGTGGCCGCGCTGACCGGATGGCATCCATTCGGCGGAACCGCCTACATGTTCGACCCGGACTTTCCGGACCTGGCCCGGGTGCTCTCCTTCTACCACCTGGTGCTGCCGCCGGTGGCCGGCTTTGCCGTCTGGCGCCTGGGTTACGACCGGCGCGCCCTGGCGTGGCAAAGCCTGCTGACGGTGGTTGCGGTCATCGTGAGCTGGGCGCTGACTGATCCCGAGCGCAACATCAACTGGGTGCGGGCACCGTTTGGCATGGAGCAGGCCCCGCTGCCCGAGCCGGCCTACCTGCCGCTGCTGATGCTGGGCTGGGTGGCGCTGATTTTGTGGCCGGTCCACCGCCTGAGTCTGTGGTGGCAAAACCGGACACCGGGCGAATGAGCATGCACCGCTTTCCGGCCCTGATCTTCGTGCTGTCGTTTGTCGGCGTGGCGGTCTCGCTGTGGCTGTCGCGCAGCTTCGATCTGGTCCCCGACTGCCGGGTGTTCATCGACGGCTGCATCAGCATCAGCGCCTCCGGGCGACAAGAGCCGGCCGTGTTCGTCTTTCGCGCCACCATCATCCCCACCGGCATGCTCTTGATCGTGACCTGGTGGCTGAACGTGCAGTGGCTCAGGCTTCTGGGTCTGCGCCGGCGCCTGCCTGCCGTCGTCCTGCACGTGCTCGGAACGGCCAGCCCGGTGCTGCTGATCTGCTACATCGCCCTGATCGGCTCGGCCGGCGAGATCGATCACGCCATCCGCCAGGCCGTGATCACCACCTACTTTCCGGCCACGCTGGTCGCCAAGATCATTCTGGCCATCCTGCTCATGCGGCTGCGCCCGGACGGTTTGCCCGCCTGGCTGCCGCGGGTGATGCTGGTGATCGCGGTGGTGGTGCTCGGCCTGGCCGTCAACAGCGTGGTCGTAGCGGCCCTGATGGATGACCCGTCGGTGGTCCACAACCTGACCCAGTGGCACGGCACGACCGCGTTCGCGGCCTGGTACCTGCTGCTGGCCCGGGCCTGGGGTCAGACGGGGTTCGACTTGCGCCTGCTGCTGGCGCCGGATCGCTAGCCAGGATGGAGCCGATCGAGCCCGGGGCTCGACCGGCTCCGATTCACTTGTCGTGGATCAGGTGGCAGGTGGCGCATTCCATGCCCTGGTTGTGGGCTGAAATGGCCAGGAACTGCTCGTCCTGGCGGTGGCACATCGTGCAGGTCTCGTCGGGCACCGGCTCCGGCGGGACGCGAACGTTGGCCATGTGCTCATCGGCACCGTCGCGATGGCAGACCATGCAGTTCTGGTGGGCCTGGACCGGCGTCTCGGCCATGGCCCGATGGCACATCAGGCACTGGTCATTGTTGGCCAGCGCCGGCGCCAGAAACGCCGACAGCAAAAGGGCCAGCAGGGCAACGGTGAAACTCTTCATGGCAGTTCTCCTCAGGAAACAGCGGCAGCTGTATGTAGGTGTCCAGCAGATCACACGCAGAATAAACCAGAACTGAATCCCGTGTGGGCGTCCGGTATCCCGGGCGCTTCATGACGCCGGGCCATCGCCTGGACCGACCAGGGCGCTACGGGTTCGCTGGTCGGGATAGCCATCCGGAACCAGGCCGTGGTCAAGCTGGAATTGCCGCAACGCAGCGCGCGTGGCCGGACCCAGGATCCCGTCGGCCTCGCCCGGGCTGTAGCCGAGCTCGGCGAGCCGCTGCTGCAGCCCGGCCATCTGTGCGGTGGCCATCGCCACATCGCGCTCGGGCAATTCGGCGTGCAGCGCGCCGGCGCCGGCAATGCGGTCGGCCAGGTGGCCCACGGCGATGGCAAACGAGCTCGAACGGTTCCAGCCCAACAACACGTCGAAATTGTCGTAGACCAGGAATGCCGGCCCGGCGTGCCCCATCGGCAGCAGCAGGCGCGCGCTCAGATCGGCGATCGGCAGGGCCGCGCCGTCGGCCCGGCGCACGCCCAGCTCGGCCCACTCGGCGAGCGCTCGCGGCTGCTCAAACCCGCTTTTTTCAAAGGCGAACTCGGCCGGCAGGCTGACCTCCCGCCCCCAGCGCTGGCCGCGGTTCCAGCCCAGGCTGTGCAAAAGATTGGCGCCGGAGGCCAGCGCATCCGCCGGACTGCCCCACAGGTCGATCCGGCCATCCCCGTCGCCGTCGACGGCGTGGGCATAGTAGGCCGAGGGCATGAACTGGGTCTGGCCCATGGCGCCGGCCCAGGATCCGAGCATGTCTGACGGCTCCAGCGATTCGCGCTCGACCAGGCGCAGCGCGGTCATCAACTCATCGCGAAAAAAGGCGCTGCGGCGCGCATCGCAGGCCAGGGTGGCCAGCGAGTCCAGGATTGGCGTGCGACCGGTAAAGCCGCCGAAGTCCGACTCCATGCCCCACAGCGCGATCAGGTAATGGCCCGGCACGCCGTATTCGCGTGTCAGACCGTCGAGCAACTCGCGGTGCCGGGCCAGCAGCCTGCGCCCCTGCTCGATGCGCGCCGAAGAGACCCGGCCGCGCAGGTAAGCCGCGAAGGTCTGCTGGAACTCCGGCTGGGCGCGATCGAGCTCGATCACCCGGGGCTGGAACTTTAGTTCGGCGAGCACCTCGTCGGCCAGCGCCCCGGGGATGCCTTGCGAGCGCGCGAACGCTGCAAGCTCGTCCAGGCAGGCAGCGAAACCCTGGGCCCCGTCATCGGCATCCGCGGTCGCAACCGCACCGATCAACAGCATCAGCACAAACACATGGAGCTTCAAGACATTGAGCATTCCGACAGCCTGGAATTGGCGGTAACGCCGGTCAGACCGTCCGGCTGCCCGGTCGTTCCCCTTGGCAGGGCGCCGCACTCGTCACGGCGATGGATTGCACGCGCTGGATCGGCTCAATGCCGGTCAGCCGCTTCCGCATTCTCCGCCTTCAACGCGGTGATCCGCTGATCCTTTTCTTCCCACAGCCGGCCCACCCACTGGTGCATGAAGCGGCGGAAGGCCGGGTCGTTGGCGTAATCGCCCTGCCACAGGGCCGGGTCCAGACGGCGGGTCTGAATGTCGACGATCACCTTGGACACCTGGCCGCTGATCAACTCCCACAATCTGGGTACGCGCTCGCCGGGGTAGACGATGGTGAAATCCAGCAGCGCGTCGAGGTCTTCGCCCAGCGCCGCCAGAACGAAAGCAAGCCCGCCGGATTTGGGGCGCAGCAGGTGCCGATACGGGGAGTTCTGCCGGGCGTGTTCGGCCGCGGTGAAGATTTTTCCCTCCGGGAAATTGACGATGGTGACCGGAATGTCGCGAAACTTCTCGCAGGCCCGGCGCGTGATCTCCAGGTCCTTGCCCTTTTTTTCCGGATGGCGCTCCAGATACTCCTTGCTGTAACGCTTCATGAACGGGTAATCCAGGGCCCAGAACGCCAGCCCGAGCAAGGGCAGCCAGATCAACTCCCTTTTGAGAAAGAACTTGAAGTAGGGGGCCTTGTTGTTCAGCGCTTCGACCAGCGCCGGGACGTCGACCCAGCTCTGATGATTGCTGATGACCAGGTACGAGGTATCACGCCGCAGTTCCGACATTCCGCGAATGTCCCACTCGGTCGGGGTCAACAACGCAAAGATCGCCTTGCTGATCTCGGCCCAGGTCTCGGCGACCCACATCACCGCCCTGGAGCAAATCGCCTTCAAACGCCTGCCCGGCAACAGCAGCTTGAGCAGGGCCGTCAGCAGCAACGGGCCGATCAGCACCAGGGTGTTGATCAGCATCAGGGTGAGAAGGCTGACCGCCGTGAGGACTCTGCGCATCGTGATCGTTGGGCAGACCGGCGATCAGCCTTTCACCGAGGGCATCGACGGCTACTCGGTCAGGGCAGCGGCGATGGCAGCGGAGAATTGCGGAATGTCGTCGGGGATGCGCGAGGTGATGAGGTTGCCGTCGCGCACCATGGGCTCATCGACGTAGTGAGCACCGGCCTCGGTCACCTCGTCGGCAACGTCGGCGAAGCAGGTCACCGTTCTTCCTTCGAGCACGCCCGCGGTGATCAGCACCTGCGGACCATGGCAAATGGAAGCGATCGGCTTGTCCGCCTCGAAGAACGCCCTGGCAAAGGTGATCACTTCGTCGTGCTGGCGAAGCCAATCCGGCGACTGACCGCCGGGGATCACCAGCGCATCGAAGTCCGCCACATCGACATCACCAACGGATTTGTCGACCACCGCCGTCATTTCGCTGTTGTAGGCGGTGACGACGGCCGGCTCGACGCCGATGACCGACACCGTGGCTCCCCGGTTGACCAGGTAGGCCATGGGCATGAAGGTCTCGCCATCATGAAAGCCCTCACCGACCAGGAAGGCCACGTGCTTGCCGCTGAGAACGGTGTGCTGCCGGCCTTCGGCCTCGTCGGCATGGCTGCCGGTCGCAACGGCGAGCAATACGCCCGCAGCGATGACCATGGAGATGGCTGGAATGGGTGGTTGATGTTTCAGAAACATGGCTGTTCTCCTCGTTGTTTGGAGGTACAACCAGTTTAATTGTTTGACCACACCATTGCCCGAATTCCAGCGAAATCCACGCGCTCTTCGACGTTGATCTGCCGTGGACTGACGCGGAATCTGACGCCGGATTCTGCAATGGCGCGAAACCGCATCGATCAATCCCCGGCGCGCCAGACCATCTCGCCGCGGGAATCGAAATACGCCATCACGCCGTGCTCGGCCGACATGGTCCGGTTGTCACCGCGGCTGGTGCTGGTCGTGCCGCAACCGGATGCGTCGGGGGCCTGCACCAGGGCAGCGGCCAGGCCGTTCTGGAAGGGCAGGATGGTGCACAAATCATCGCGCTTCAGCAGCTCGGACAACACGGCCCCACCATCACTATCGATGAAAATGTAGTCGCGGGTGTCGTCGTCGTGGACCATGGCAATGCCGTTGTCGAACGACCAGGCGTCGCGATAACCCCCGTCGAGGACCACCTCGCCTTCGCGGTTGATGTAGGCCCAGTGCCAGGATCCGATCTGAACCGCGGCCAGGCCTTCGGAAAAAGCTTTGGTTTCCTGGTACTCCGGCTCGATGACCCATTCGCCCCGGGTGTTGATAAAGCCCCAGCTGCGCCTATCCTTCGCGGC
The DNA here is from genome assembly GCA_007694885.1 of Wenzhouxiangella sp. Taxonomy (GTDB): domain Bacteria; phylum Pseudomonadota; class Gammaproteobacteria; order Xanthomonadales; family Wenzhouxiangellaceae; genus Wenzhouxiangella. The sequence goes on from REEW01000056.1 coordinate 15,756, forward strand.
CGGGGCCAGGCCGTCCACGAAGATTCCCACTTCATGGAACTCCGGCTCGATGACCACGTCACCGTCGATGGACAGGACTCCCCAGTCACCGAAAGGCCCTTCGGGCTGGAAGGCCAGCAAGCCCTCGCTCACTCGACCGAGCGCGTCGTGGTCATGATCGGACAGACGGGGCTCACCGTCGTGGTCGACCAGCATGCAGCCGCGGTCCCGGCGCGGGCTCGGGTTCCAGCAGTACGTCGTATGGCCATCCCGGTACGGGGTCAGGGGCGGAATGCGGTAATCCCCCGACCGACCGCTCGGTCCGAAACGCGGGTCGGCCACCCAATCTCCGGCGGCGTCGATAACGCCGAAATGATCGCCGTCGAACGCGATACCGCGTCCCTCGCTGAAGGCATCGATTTGCTCGAACCTTGGCGACAACACCCATTCGCCGTCGCGGTCGATCAATCCCCATTGCCCGTCCTGCTGGGCGGGGAACAGGGCCTCGTCGCCGGCTGCAACGGTTCCGGCAACAGCGAACAAAACGGGGACGAAAAGCAGTTTCCGCATGTCTCCTCCAGAGCAAATATCGAGTTTGATCACGGCCCCTGGCCAGGGACGGGGCGGAGTCTGGACCACCATCACCAGGCTTGTCAACCGACTGGACGAAATCGACGCACGCCATTGCACGCGTCTCGTCTGTCCGGTAGACTCCGCGTCGCATTTACATATGGATTCAATTGGTTATACGGGGCCGTTTCGTTCAACCAGGACATTGGCGACTGGGATGTTTCCGGCGCCACCGACCTGCGACTGATGTTCCATAGAGCCGACTCATTCGACCAGGACATCGGCGCGTGGGAGGATGCCTTCGGCGATAACACCATGGAAGAAATGTTCGACGGCTCCGGGCTTTCCACCGCCAACTACGATGCGCTGCTGATCGGATGGGCGGCACTGGATCTCCATCCCGATGTCACGCTGGACGCGCAAGGCATCTCGCACAGCGCCGCTGCCAGCTCCGCCCGCCAGTCACTGATCGACGAGGCCGGCTGGACCATCAACGACGCCGGGGTGGGGCAGGACTAGTGGGCCACCGTATTGGGGTGCACCTCATCACCGGTATCATGGTCGCCATGGTTCTTTGCTGCAGGCAACAGACTCACGACTGCCGACTGCAGGGCGCATTGACTCAGGAGGATACCGAGCTTGGGTTCACCGAAGCGATTCAAGACCATTGTCGTCAGACGCACTATCCCGGCCCCGATCGGTGATGTCTTTGCGGTGCTGAGCGATCATGCCGGGTACACGGCCTTCAGTGGCATCAAGGACGCGCGCCTGCTCCAGGCCGGCAAGGACAACCCCAACGGCCTGGGTGCGGTGCGCCGTATTGGTCTGGGTGGCGTCTGGTTCGAAGAAGAAATCACCGCCTTCGACCCACCGCGCCGGATGGACTACAAGATCCTGCGTTCACGTCCGCCGATCGAACACGAACTGGGCAGCATCCGGCTGCAGGAGACAGAGCAGGGAACTGCGGTCACCTGGACCTCCACGTTCCGCGTTCGCATTCCGCTGATTGGTCGATGGCTGACGGGGCCGGCGGTCAACGCCGGCGAAAAAGCCTTTGGCCGAATGCTGAAGGCCATTGAAAACCAGCTGCGTTCCGGATAGGCAACGACCTGTCGTTCTCTTCGGATTCAGCGAACCGCATCGGTTAAGCTCAAACACATGCTTGGCGCAATCATTGGCGATATCGTTGGCTCGGTCTACGAGTGGAAGAACGTCCGCACCAAGGACTTCGGACCGCTGTTTCATCCCGAAGCCTTCTACACCGACGACACCGTCTGCACCGTGGCCGTGGCCGACGCGCTGGTCAACGACCGACACCCCGGCGAGGCCCTGAAAGACTGGGGCCGGCGCTACTGGGAAAACGGCGGCTGGGGCGGAATGTTTGCCCAATGGCTGATATCGGACTCGCTGGAGCCTTACAACAGCTTCGGCAATGGTGCGGCGATGCGGGTCTCGCCGGCCGGGCTGCTGGCGGCTTCGGAAGAAGACGCAATCACCCTCGCCCACCGCGTCACCGAGGTCACCCACAACCACCCTGAAGGCCTGAAAGGTGCAGCGGCCACGGCGCTGGCGATCTATCTGGCCCGCACCGGACAGCCCGCTGCGTTCATTCGCCTGGCCGTGACCGAGCGCTTCGGCTACGACCTCGACCGCACCCCCGACGACATCCGCCCGACCTACGTCTTCAACGAAACCTGCCAGCAGACGGTACCGGAAGCGCTGATCTGTGCGCTGGTTGCAAGCGACTACGAGGACGCCATCCGCAACGCCATCTCCATCGGCGGCGACAGCGACACCGTGGCCGCCATCGCCGGCGGCGTGGCCGAAGCCCTGTTCGGGATTCCCGAAGCAATCGGGCGGAAAGGCTGGGACTACCTGCCTGACGATATGCGCGCCGTGCTGCAGGCCCTGTACAGAAAGGGCGGGATGCGCGTCGGTGGGGGATTTTTCTAACTGGCGCGCCCGGCAGGATTCGAACCTGCGACCCCTGCCTTCGGAGGGCAGTACTCTATCCAGCTGAGCTACGGGCGCGTGGGGCGTTATTATAGCAGAACAAGTCAGATTTTCCCTCGCCACATCGAACACCTAACCTGCTGAATGGATTGAGTTCTGGCCTTCAGGCAGCACTCGCTGGCCTCGATCCATTTCCAGAACATGCAATCCATACCTGTGCCAGGGACGTGACTCGTGGCGGTTCGCGAAAGCTCGACCCTTCTGCGGATTACTCGGAGCAGTACTCGGGGAAATGGGCACTTTCCATCAATGTCTAGTCCCGTTGCAACGGAACATGACGTATTCTCCCCGGTCTGTACCAACCCCAACAACCTACTAGTGTTGACCGCGCCATTTTCTCGCATCCCGGCGCAACCGGCGCTCGCCGCCCCAGCCGAGAGAACCCCTTGACCAGCAAAAATCCCCAACCTCCCGGCGGCATCAGACCATCCCGACGCCGCCGTGCGCTGTCTTGGGGCCTGCAGGTCGGACTGGCCCTGGCCCTGTTTCTGGTGCTGCGTGCCTGGATGGCCCGGGACATGGCCGAAGGGCCCGCGCCGCAGTTCGAGGCCTACCTGCTGGACGGAGCCCCGGTGACGCTGAGCGACTACGCCGACGAACCCGTGCTGCTGCATTTCTGGGCCACCTGGTGCCCCATTTGCCGCCTGGAAGAAGGTGAAATCGTGCGCCTTTCGCAAAACCACCCCGTGCTGACCGTGGCAATGCAGTCCGGCGCAGTCGAACAGGTTCTCGACCACCTCAACGAGCGCGAGCGCCAACTCGACGTGATCAATGACCCCGAGGGCGAACTGGCCGAACGCTTCAACGTTCAAGGCGTACCCTCGACGTTCATCATCAACGCCGACGGCAAGATCGTTTTCCGCAAGCAAGGCTTTGCCCCGCCGCTGGAGTTACGCCTGCGTCTATGGCTCGCGCGCTGGCGGTAGCGACCGCGCACATGCTCGATCGTCCGCAGCCCTGGCAAGGCAGGTGGCGGGGCGCCAGCCGACCATCCTCCCGGGCCTCGGGGGAACGTGCCCGGATGCTGTTGCGAACCGGGCAATGGACCTTTACCCTTGGTCACGATGAATCAAACCATGCAACAGCCCCTGCACGCAGAGCTCAAGTTTCTGGCCGATCGCTCCGCGCCGCTGGTCTATGTGCCTTCCAGGGGCGGCGGGGATCAGACCGAGCACGTGGGCAACTACCGCACCCACGAGGTGGAGATTCGCGATGCCCGGGAGGAATTGCCGGCGCCCGACCTTGATGGCGAAGGCTTCATGCTCCTGACCCACAGGAGTGAGGTCAGCGACTTCTACGACGACGCCCAGCTGCGCTCGACCTATCACGCCGAACTGATCGAGCTGTTGCAGCGCGTGACCGGTGCGCGGCGGGTCGAGGTCTTTGACGACACCCGGCGCAGCTCGTCGGTTTCCAAGCAGCGCCAGCACGGCGCCCGGGATCCCGCAAACATCGTGCACAACGATTACACGCACGACTCCGGGCCGCGGCGGCTGGAGGATTTTTTCAGCGATTCGCCCGATCAAGCGTCGCGGCTGAAACAGCGGCGCTTTGCCATCGTCAACGCCTGGCGGCCGATCGGCGAGCCGGTCGTCGACCATCCGCTGGTTGTTTGCGATGCGCGCACGGTCGGCGACGACGATCTTGTGGCGGTGGAACGGCGCGGCGCGGATCGGACCGGTGAGCTCCAGGTTGCCCTCCACCAGCCCGAGCAGCGCTGGTATTACTACCCGCGCATGAACCGCGATGAAGTCCTGCTGTTCAAGACCTATGATTCAGCGCTCGACGGACGCACGCGGTTCACTCCCCACTCCTCGTGCAAGGACCCGCGCGCGCCTGCCAACGCCGCTCCTCGCGAAAGCCTGGAGACGCGTTGCCTGCTGTTTTTTTGAGCACGCCATGTCGGGAAGGGTAAAAAACCGGGTTCTTTTCCAGTCCAGGCGCCTGAGCATCTACCTGGTCCACTACTCGGCCGGCCACCGGATCGTGCCGCACCTGGACATGGTCGCCGAGGGCCGGCTCTACAAACTCAACTGCGTGCTGGTCAAACCCAGGGCGGGTGGTGAGTTCATCTGCGAGCGCAACATCTTCAACTGGTTCGGGCGCGTCATCCTGTTTCGACCGGACCTCTACCAGCACAGCGTTTCCAGAATCGAGCGCGGCAATCGATGGCTGCTGAGTTTTGCCCTGACCCGGCACTGAGCCCCCACCCAAACCCGCCTGCCCCTGGTGGCCTGCCAGCGTGCCCGGAAAAACCTCAAGATTCGGCGCCTTTCCGTTCCTTGCCTGCTCGGCTGATTTATCCTCTCATCGTCGTTCACACCTGAGTAGACCATCATGCCCGGCAAAAAAGTCGTCCTCGCCTACAGCGGCGGTCTGGACACCGCCTGCATCCTCAAGACCCTGCTCCAGCAGGGCCACGAGGTCATCGCCTTCGTGGCCAACGTCGGGCAGCTGGAAGACTTCGATGACATCGAGCAGCGCGCCCGCGCGACCGGTGCCAGCGAGGTGTTCGTCGAAGACC
>REEW01000160.1 GCA_007694885.1 Wenzhouxiangella sp.
AGCCGGCTTTTCAGCCGGATCGGAGTCAGGTCCGCGGTTGAAGGACGAATGGCCTCATGCGCTTCCTGGGCGTTTTTCGACTTGGACTGGTAGAAATTCGGTTTTTCCGGGACCAGCCCCGGGCCGTATTCCTTTTTGATCACGGCCCGGATTTCGCTCAGCGCATCCTGCGACAGCGCGACCGAGTCGGTACGCATGTAGGTGATCAGGCCCTGGGCGCCATCGCCGGTATCGATGCCTTCGTAGAGTTGCTGGGCGATGCGCATGGTGCGCTGGGTGGTGAAACGCAGCCGGCGCGCGGCCTCCTGTTGCAGGGTCGAGGTGATGAACGGCGGCTGGGCCCGACGACGGCGCTGGCGCTTGTTGATCCGGGCCACTTCGAACTGGCCCTGGGCCGATTGCTCGACCTGGTCGCGCACTTGGCTGGCGCGCGCTTCGTCGGTGATGTCGAACTGATCGAATTTGCTGCCGTCGAGGCGAACCAGGTTGGCCGAGAACCGCTCGTCCTCGGGGCCCAGGTCGGCCTCGATGGTCCAGTATTCGCGCGCCTCGAAGCGCTCGATTTCTTCCTCGCGCTCGACGATCATGCACAGGGCCGGCGACTGGACCCGGCCGGCCGACAGCCCGCGCCGGACTTTTTTCCACAGCAACGGCGACAGGTTGAAGCCGACCAGGTAGTCCAGCGCACGCCGCGCCTGCTGGGCGTCGACCAGGTTGCCGGCCAGTTCGCGCGGGTTTTCCATGGCCTTGTCGACGGCGCGCTTGGTGATCTCGGAAAAGACCACCCGTCGGATCGGCGTGTTGCTGTTGATGCCGCGTTCTTTCAGGATTTCGGCGATGTGCCAGGAAATGGCCTCGCCTTCGCGGTCCAAGTCGGTGGCCAGGTAGACGTTGTCGGCCTTGCGGGCGCTGGCCACGATGCGATCCACGTGCTTTTTGTTGCGCTCGATGATGTCGTAGCGCATGGCAAAGCCATTGTCCGGATCAACCGCACCTTCCTTGGGGATGAGATCGCGCACGTGGCCGTAGGAGGCGAGGACTTCGAAGTCCTTGCCCAGATACTTGTTGATGGTGCTGGCCTTGGCCGGCGATTCGACAATCAGGAGATTTTTGGCCATGATTTGGCTTGGATCGGCACACGAGCCGGAGCGATTCCGGCTAGTGCCGATACTCGCCCTCCTCGTCGAACATCAGGTCTTCCATCCAGGCGTAGTTGGCTTCCTGGCCGGGCTGATTGAACAGGACCATCAGAACCACCCATTTGACCTCGTCCATGGTGATTTCCTCCTCGTCCAGGGCCATCAGGCGATCGAGCAGCTGCTCGCGCCGGGCCGGATCGAGAACCCCCGTGTTTTCCAGGTAGAGAATCAACCCGCGCGCTTCGAGGTCGAGTCGGCTGGACTCGTCCTTGCTGAAGATGCGGATGGGGTTGCATTCCTGACCGCCCAGTTCGGGCAGGCTGCGCTGCACGTCCAGCCCTTCCAGCCACGAGAAGGCACGATCGATCTCGGCGGTCGTAAAGCCCGCCTCTTCAAGGCTGTCGCTCAAGGTGTCACGGTCGGGAGTAGCGTCGGGTTCGTCATAGATGTAGTTCTCGAACAAGTACATCAGCAGATCGAGCACGTTTTCTTTCATTCAGGGTCCTTGGTGCGTGCGGCTATAGCGTCCACCGGCGTGGGCAGCGACATGACCTTCCAGTTCCAGCATCAGCAGCATGGAGGATACCGCCGCGGCCGTCAATTGTGAACGCCGAATTATTTCATCGACCGGCGTCGGGTCGAAGCCGACCGCTTCCAGCAAACGTTCGTACTCCGGATCCAGCCTGATATGCGGGGTATTGGCCCCGGTATCAAGGTGCGCGCGGCGATCGTCTTCGAGCAGCGCTGTCAGGGCCTGGGCCAGCTGGCCGGCCAGGGGCTTGAGTTCAACGGCCACGTCTTCGGCTGTCTCGACCAGCGTCGCCCCGTCGCGAATCAGGCGGTGACAGCCGCGCGCCAGGGGATTGTGCACCGACCCGGGTATGGCGAAGACCTCGCGGCCCTGCTCGCTGGCCAGGCGCGCCGTGATCAGCGATCCGGAGCGCAGCCCGGCTTCGACCACCAGTGTGCCCAGACTCATGCCGCTGATGATGCGGTTGCGAACCGGGAAATTGCCCGGCCTGGGCTCGGTTCCGGGAGGAAACAGGCTGACCAGTGCGCCCTGGGCCATGATTCGATGGGCCAGTTCGCGGTGGCGGGCCGGATAGACCCGATCCAGGCCGGTGCCAGCCACGGCGATGGTCGACCCGCCGGCATCGAGGCAGGCTTCGTGGGCGGTCGCGTCCACCCCGGCGGCCAGGCCGCTGGTGATGACCAGTCCGGTCCGGGCCAGGGTCGCGGAGAACGAGCGGGCGTGAGCAAGGCCGCCCGGACTTGCGTTGCGGCTGCCGACGATCGCCAGCTGGGGCTTGAGCAGGCATTCCGGCTGACCGGCGACGAACAGGGCCGGTGGCGGGTCGGCAATGTCTTTCAGCAAGGGCGGGTAGTAGGCGTCTTCGAGGGTGACCAGATGGTGGTGATCGTCGGCGAGCCAGCGCCGGCAGCGCTGGCGGGCATCGCGATCAGGCTCGCGCAAACCGCGAATCTGGGCCGGGGACAGCCCGAACTCGCGCAAGTCCCGGTCGGTCTGGTCGCGCCAGGCCAGCGCATGGCCGAACGTTTCGGCCATCTGGCTGCAGGTTCGGGAACCGATTCCCGGCGCCAGAATCAGCGCCAGCCAGTCATCGACCGCGCTTTCGGCCATCACGCAAGGATTTCAGAGTCGCCGGTCGGGGTGCTCAAGACGGTCGTTGATGCGAATCGAGTCGGTCCCGTCCAGGACAATGGCGTAGCTGATTTGCTCGAACGGCCGAAAGACCATGATCTGTCCGGCAAACTCGTCGGGCAGGGTGACATGGACCCGCTCGGGCGACTCGAAGGCAGCCCGGCTCATGCGCGGATAGCGCTGGTTGTCGCGGATCGTCTCGCCCGGCCGGAAGGCTGCAAACACATGACCGGGCTCGATCCCGTCGGCGGTGCCGAGGTTGATCGCCACGATCTGGTAGTGGCCGGACCCGTAGTAGGCTTCGGTGATCGACAGGATGTGGCCGTTGTCCGGAAGTTCGGCCATGGCGCGCGGGAAGAACATCTCTTCGAGCTCGAATTCATCAACCGGAAGGACGTAGTCGCCAGCCATGACTTCGCGCCGTCCGCTGCCGAGCTGCAGGATGGCCGGATCGCCGGCCTGGATGACCGTGGCCCGGGCTGCTTCGTAGAACTCGTAGCCGATGATCGGGTAGTCGAACACCGAGAGCTTGCCGAAGGTGTTCTGCCAGATTTCGCTATTGGGACGCTCGTGCGGAGCGACCTGAGCGGGACCCTGGCGAATTCGGTTGCGGCGCATGTTGCGGTCACCGACGACGGCTTCGCTGCGGTCAACGAACTGGAAGGCGAGGCGGGCAACGATGACTTCATCACCAACTTCGGCGTCGGCCATGCCGCGGGCGAAGGTGCGGTCGCCGGCGGCGGCGAAGGCGCGTTGCTCGTGGTTGGCGATAATGTAGGGAAGATCGGCGATGTCGTCCTCCCCGAGCACGCGCGGCGTGCGCAGGAAAGGCTCGATGGCGTCGAGCGGCAGGGTGGTGATCGGGCCGTCGATGGCTTCGCGGCGGACCTGGGGCGAGAGCCGGCGAATCGAGTCGTCGACCATCAGGCGCGGTTCGCCGCCGATGAACACCAGCGAAATCACGTCGCCGGGGAAAATCAGGTGCGGATTCTCGATCTGCGGGTTGGCCTGCCAGATGTTCGGCCACTGCCACGGTCGGGTCAGGAACCTGGAGGCAATGTCCCACAAGGTGTCGCCCGGCTGGACCACGTACTCGCGCGGATGATCCTCGCGCAGCTCGATTTCGCTGGCCTGTACACTGACGGCCAGAGCAATGATGGCTAAAATGATGAAAACGCGTTTCACGGGCATATCCCTCCCATGCCGCCGACATGACGTTGTGGCTTGGAGAGTATCATAGTCACTGTCCCTTTAGAACGCATGCTTTAAGACGGTTTGTTGGAGCCATGGCACGATTGACGATTCTTGAATTTCCCGATCCACGGCTGCGGCGCGTTGCCAGGCCGGTGGAAACGGTGTCCGAACGCGAACGCCGACTCGCCGCCGACATGCTCGAGACCATGTATGACGCGCGCGGGATCGGGCTTGCGGCAACCCAGGTCAATGAGGGCGTTCGCCTGCTCGTGCTCGACTTGAGCGAGACCCGCGATGATCCCAAGGTCTTCATCAATCCCGAGATCATCGAGCGCGACGGAAGCCAGACCTGCGAAGAGGGCTGTCTGTCCGTGCCCGGTATTTACGCCGAAGTCGATCGGGCCGAACGCATTCGTGTGCGCTCGCTGGGCCTGGACGGTGAGCCGTTCGAACTCGATGCGGACGGCTTGCTGGCCGTCTGCATACAGCACGAAATCGATCATCTGGACGGCAAGGTGTTCGTTGACTACCTGTCTCCGCTGAAGCGGCGCATGGTCGAAAAACGACTGAAGAAGCAAAAGCAGCGCGACCAAGAACCGGTGGCATGACGCTGCGGCTGCTGTTTGCCGGGACCCCGGAGTTCGCTGTTCCGGCACTCAAGGCCCTGATCGAGAGCAAGCGGTTGCCGCTGGCCGTCCTGACCCAGCCCGACCGCGGTGCCGGGCGGGGGCGGCGCCTGGCCTCCAGCCCGGTCAAGCGCCTGGCCCTCGAACACGGCCTGCCGGTACTGCAGCCGCCCTCGCTCAAAGGCCCCGAGGTGCTCGCCGAGCTGGCAGCGTTTCGGCCCGATCTGCTGGTCACGGCCGCGTACGGGCTGATCCTGCCGCAGGCGATATTGGATCTGCCGCGCTTTGGATGCTGGAATCTGCATGCGTCCTTGCTGCCGCGCTGGCGCGGCGCCAGCCCCATCAACCAGGCCATCCTGCACGGTGATCAACAGACCGGTATTTCGCTGATGCAAATGGATGCCGGTCTCGATACCGGCCCGGTTCTGGCCCGCGTCGCGACCCCCATCCATGCCGACGAAACGGCCGGGCAGCTGCACGACCGACTCGCGCCCATGGCTGCTGATCTGCTGCTCGACAGCCTTGAGCTGTTGCTGGCGGATCGCCTGCCGCCGGCCCGGCCGCAGGCCCATTCCGGTGCGACCCATGCCCCGTTGATCAACAAGTCCGACGCCCATCTCGACTGGCAGCGCCCGGCCAGCGAACTGGCCAGGATGGTGCGCGCCTACAATCCCTGGCCGGTGGCCTGGGGCGAACTCGAGGGGCTGGACGTCCGCGTTTTCAGGGCCCGGGCCAGCGACGTGCCCGGCGACGTGCCGGGCCGACTGGTGCGCGGACATGACCGCCGCGATGCGGTCCTGGTGGGATGCGGTGAAGGCAGTCTCGACGTGCTTGAACTGCAGGCGCCGGGGCGCAAACGACTGGCCGCAGGCGACTGGCTCAATGCCCACCCCGACTGGCGCTGAACCGCGCCTGCTTGCCGCTCGTGCTGCGGCCGCCGTGCTTGATCGCGGTGAAGCGCTCGACGCCGCCCTGGGGCCGGGTCTGGATGCTATGGATCGAGCCCGCGACCGGGCCCTGGCGCGCCGCCTGGCGCATGCGATGATGCGCGACTGGCCGGCGGTCAACGGCCTGGTGGGCCTGTTGCTTAAGCGCAAGCCGGCGCGGCGCGACCGGCTGGTCCATTTCATCCTCGGTGTCGCCCTGGCCGAACTGCGCGAGGCCCGCGAACCGGCCCGGGCGGTGGTTCATGCTGCGGTCGAGGCCGCGCGCGCGGCCGGGCTGGCCCACCTGGCCGGCCTGGTCAACGCCGTACTGCGCAACTATCAGCGCAACGCCGCCGCCCTGACCGCGCGCTTGCCCGACGATTCCGGCCATCGATACGGGTATCCCGGCTGGCTGATTTCCGGATTCCGGTCCGACTGGCCCGATCACTGGCAAGACATCCTCGAGGCCGGCAATCAGCCTCCGCCGCTGTGGCTGCGGGTCAATCGGCGCTACTGGAGTCGACAGGAAGCACGTGCAAGCCTGGCCGAGGCCGGCTTCGCCACCACCCTGCCCGAGGGCGTGCCCGACGGCCTGGTTCTCGACCAGCGGGTTGCGATCGGCCGGCTGCCCGGCTTTGCCGACGGCGGGTTGTCGGTGCAGGACGGCAGCGCCCAGCTGAGCGCGGCGTATCTGCAGGCCGAGGACGGCATGCGCGTGCTCGATGCCTGTAGCGCACCGGGGGGCAAGGCCGCCCATCTGCTCGAGCAGGCGAGGCTGGATCTGACCGCGCTCGAACTGGACGGCCGGCGCCTGGCCCTCACCGCCGCGACCCTGGAGCGCCTGAAGCTCAGCGCTCGCCTGGTCCAGGGCGATGCCACGGCTCCCGATGCCTGGTGGGACGGCCGGCCTTTCGATCGCATCCTGATCGATGCGCCGTGCTCGGCGACCGGGGTGATCCGCCGCCATCCCGATATCCGCTGGCTGCGACGGGCGGGCGATGTCGAAGCGCTGGTCGGGCAACAGGCCCGGATGCTGGATGCGCTGTGGCCGCTGCTTCGGCCGGGCGGTATCCTTGTCTACGTCACCTGCTCGATCCTGAAGGCGGAAAACGTCGTTCAGGCGAGCCGTTTTCTGGAGTTGCACAGCGATGCCCGAGCCGTCGAACATTCCGAATTGCCGGGGCGCGCGCAAGACTGCGGGCGCCAGGTTCTGCCCGGCGAGGCTGGCATGGATGGTTTTTATTTCGCTGCTTTTGAGCGCCTGCACCGCCCCGGATGAGCGGGTCGGCCATCTTCGCCTGATCAACCCGGAGCCGCAGTGGCACGACGACACGCTCGGCTTGCAAACGGGCATCGATTTCCAGCCCGGCCCGGACATCATCGAGGCACTCAATCACGGGGTCACCGTGCACATCCGCGTTGTCATCCACATACGCCGACCGCGGGAAGTGCTGATTGCCGATGAGCGCACCCGCAACCACCGGTTCGAAATTCGATACCTGCCGCTGATCCGGCACTACGAGCTGACTGATCTGAAAAGTGGGGAGCGGCGCAGTTTTCCGCGCCTTTCGATGGTGCTCGAGGCGCTGGCCCAGCCGCAGTGGCTGGATACGCGGCTGACCGCCGAGCACAAGAGCAGCCATGACTGGCGGATGCGGGCCCGGGTCGATATCGACCGGACCCGTCTGCCTTCGCCGATGCGCCTGCCGGTCTGGTTCGAGAGCGGCTGGCGGCTGGGTGATTCCTGGCACCACTGGCGCATCGACACCATGGAGCCGCTCGCGCATGGCTAGCCAGGTGCTGCGGAGAACCCTGCGCGCGATCCCGCTGGTCTCGGTCCTGGCGATTCTGCTCAGCTCGCTGTACCTGGTCTCCAGCGTTGAACAGGAAACGACCCAACTGGGCCGGGCCGCCTTCTGGGTCTTTGTCATCACGGCCGCGGCCCTGCTGATTCTGATCGTCGTCATCATCGGCCGCCTGTGGCGTCTGATCCAGCGCGTGCGGCGCGGCGAGCCCGGTTCGCGCCTGACCGCCAGGCTGGTCACCCTGTTCATCGCCCTGGCCTTGCCGCCGGTGATCGTGCTCTACCTGTTTGCCTTGCAGTTTTTGTCGGATACGGTGTCGGGCTGGCTGGACGTGGAGGCCGAGCAGGCCCTGGCCGACGCGGTCGAGCTGGGCCAGATGTTCATGGACGTGCGCACCCGCGAGGCGCGTTTGCAGGTCGCCCGTCTGGCGGGCGAATTGGCTCTGGACGACGAGGACTTCCTCTACCAACAGCTGCTGCGCCGGGTCAGCAGTGCCGGACCGACCGAACTGGCCGTCCTCGACGCTTCGGGCCGGCCCCAGGTTACCGTCCACATTGATCCGATGCGTCTTGCGGCCGACGCGCCGAGCAGCTTTGCCCTGGCCCAGGCGTTGGAAAACGAGGAATACGCGACCGCCGAGCCGGCCCCGGGTGGGCTGCAGATTCGTGTTCTGCGCAGCCTGGACGTGCCGGCACTGGGCGCGTTGCCGCTGATCCTGCAGGCAATCTATCCCTTGCCGGACGATTTCAGCGATCTGGCCGGGAACATCGAACAGGCCTTTTTCCGCTACCAGAACGTCTCCTTTCTGCGTGGACGGCTGGAACAGAGCCTGATTCTGATCCTGTCGCTGGTGCTGTTGCTGACCGCATTCCTGGCCATGCTGCTGGCGTTCAACGCGGCTCGCCGCCTGACCCAGCCGGTCCGCGACCTGGCCCTGGCGACCGAAGAGCTGACCGCGGGCCGCTTTCCGCACGAGTTGCCGGTCACCAGCCGCGACGAGCTGGGCTTTCTGGTCCATTCGTTCAACACCATGACCCGTGAGCTCTCGGCCAGCCGGCGCGAGCTGGAAGCCCAGCGCCGCTACCTTGAAATCGTGCTCGGGCGGCTTTCGGCTGGCGTGCTGGCCCTGGATCGGGAGGGCCGGCTGAGCGCGTTCAACGAGTCCGCCGCTCACATCCTGCGCCTGGACCCGGAGCTTGATCGCGAACGAACGCTGGATGAGCTGGGCTCGGAGCGACCGGATCTGCGGCCGCTGCTGGATCTGGTCAGTGCGCGCGCCGGCGCCTCGACGCCGGATTGGCGCCAGGAAATTCAGCTGGGCGATCCCTCCAGCCCGCTGGTTCTGGTCTGCAGGGGTTCGAGCCTGCCGGCCGAAACCGGTGGCCACGTGGTCGCTTTCGACGACGTCACGGTTCTCGACCAGGCCCAGCGCGAAGCGGCCTGGGCCGAGGTCGCGCGGCGCCTGGCCCACGAGGTCAAGAATCCGCTCACCCCCATCCAGCTGGCTGCCGAACGCCTGCAGTACAAGCTCGAAGGGGAGTTGGGCGAGGATCAGCGGCGCCTGCTGACCAAGGCGACGACCACCATTCGCGCCCAGGTCGAGACCCTCAAGCGCCTCGTCGACGCCTTCGGCGACTACGCCCGGCCCCGGCCCATGCGAAAGGAATCGGTGGAACCGGCCGCCCTGGTCGGAGAGGTGGCCGACCTGTACGGCAGCGGCGATCTTCCAGTCAGGTTCCGGATCGAGATTGCCCCGGATGTCGGCCCCATCCAGGCCGATGCCGGCCGCCTGCGCCAGGTGCTGCTCAACCTGGTCCGCAACGCCCAGGAAGCGCACGCCGACGGCCGTCCGACCCTGTCGATCCGGGTCCATGCCAGCGTACGGGAAGGGCGCCCGGGTGTGGAGTTGATCCTGGCCGATGACGGCCCCGGTTTTGCCGCCGAAGTGCTCGAGCGGGTTTTCGAGCCCTACGTGACCACCAAGACCCGCGGGACCGGATTGGGCCTGGCGATCGTGCGCCGAATCGTTGATGAACACGGCGGGCGGATCACGATCGACAACCGCGAAACCGGGGCCGAAATCCGCATCTGGCTGCCGCGTGAATAGAAACGATCCGTTCCGGGCCAAGCCCGCTCGTGCGAATCTTCGGTCTGCGGTATGCTCTGGCCAGAGCCGACTTGCGCCCGTTAGAGTTCCCTGATCCGCGATGGCCAGTGCCCGCATTCTAGTTGTCGACGACGAGCCGGATATCCGCGAACTGATCGCGGACATCCTCGGCGATGAAGGCCATGAGGTCGTTGCTGCCGCTGACGCCGCGGCGGCGCGCGAGCAGCGCCGAAGCCAGACGCCGGACCTGATTTTGCTGGACGTGTGGATGCCCGACACCGACGGCATCTCGCTGCTCAGGGAGTGGCGCGAGGCCGGAGCGCTGGACTGCCCGGTGGTGATGATCTCCGGGCACGGTTCGGTCGAAACCGCGGTCGAGGCAACCCGCCTGGGCGCCTACGACTTCATCGAAAAGCCGGTCTCCATGGCCAAGCTGCTGGTCACCGTCGGCAATGCCCTGGAGGCCGGGCGGCTCAAGCGCGAAAACGCCGGCCTGAAACGCCAGATGCCGGCGGCGATGGAGCCGCTGGGGCGTTCACTGACCGTGCAGAACCTGCGCCGACGCCTGGAAAAGGTCGCCGCCCACGATGCGCCGGTGCTGATCACCGGCGAACCGGGTGTGGGCAAGGAGCAGGCCGCTCGCTGGATCCACGCCAACTCGCGACGGGCAGAGGGGCCGTTCGTGTCCGCGCCAACGCGCATCGGAGCGCAGGGCTGGCAGCGGCTGTTGCTGGGCGAAGACGGCGACAGCGGCTTGCTGGCCCAGGCCCAGGACGGGGTCTTGCTGATCAACGACGTCACCCTGCTCGATGCTCCGGCCCAGGGTCTGCTGCTGAGGATTCTCGAGAGCGGGCATCTCGACCCGGAATCGAGCAACAGCAAGGAAATGAACATCCGCGTGATCACCGGCGCTGCGGGCGATCTGTCCGAGCTGGTGCGCTCTGGCCGTTTCGATGAGTCACTGTACTACCGTCTCAACGTGTTGCCGCTGGACATCCCGCCCCTGCGCGAGCGCCAGGAAGACGTGCCGGACCTGGTCCGCTTCTATGCC
Source organism: Wenzhouxiangella sp. (assembly GCA_007694885.1). Taxonomy (GTDB): domain Bacteria; phylum Pseudomonadota; class Gammaproteobacteria; order Xanthomonadales; family Wenzhouxiangellaceae; genus Wenzhouxiangella. The sequence goes on from REEW01000160.1 coordinate 10,512, forward strand.
GAGCATTTTCCGGCCCGCGACGGGGTGCCTTACCGGCAGTTCTCGGTCGCCGCCCAGAATCGTCTGCGCCAGCACAGCTGGCCGGGCAATCTGCGCGAGTTGAAAAACCTGGTCCAGCGCCTGCTGGTGCTGGGTGGTGATGACGAAGTCTCGGTCGCCGAGGTCGAAGAGGCCCTGGCCCAGGCCGAGACCGCTGTGCCCGGTGCGGGTGTGCAGGTTCCGTCCCTGTTTCGCTTGCCCCTGCGCGAGGCGCGTGAGGAGTTCGAGCGTCAATACCTGACCCATCGGCTCAAGGCGGCCGAGGGCAGCGTCGGCAAGCTGGCCGAGTTGGTGGAAATGGAACGCACCCATCTCTATCGCAAGCTGCGCCAGTTGGGGATCGACCCCAAGCAGGTCTGATCCGGGCGCGGCTGGCCGGAATTAATAGGGAGTTCGACGGCGATGCAGATCATCATTCTCGGCGCGGGCCAGGTCGGTTCCGGCATGGCCCGCAGCCTGTCCAACGAAGAAAACGACATCACCGTGGTCGACACCGATCCGGAGCGTTTGCGTGAGCTGCAGGAAAAGCTCGATATCCGGACCGTGCTCGGCCATGCCGCTCACCCGCAGACCCTGATCCGGGCCGGCATCGAAGACGCCGAACTGCTCATCGCCCTGACCAATTCCGATGAGACCAACATGGTCGCCTGCCAGGTCGCCTATTCCCTGTTCAACACGCCGACCAAGGTCGCCCGTGTCCGGGCTGCCGATTATCTGGCCCATCCCGAACTGTTCAACCGCGAGCACGCACCCATCGATGTATTGATCAGCCCGGAAAGCCTGGTGACCGATCACGTCCAGCGCCTGATCGAATACCCCGGCGCCCTGCAGGTGCTGGATTTCGCCGACGGTCGCGCCCAGCTGCTGGCGACCCGCGCCTTTCACGATGGTCCGCTGGTCGGGCGTGAGCTCAAATCCTTGCGCGACAAGCTGCCCGAAGGCGTCGATGCGCGCGTGGCCGCGATCTTTCGCAACGACGAACCCATCATTCCGAAAGGCGATACCGTCATCGAGGTCGATGACATCGTCTTTTTCCTCGCCGCCACCCGCGACATTCCGGTGGTGATGCGGGAACTCAGGCGCATGGGCGGCCCGGCCAACCGCATCATCCTGGCCGGCGGCGGCAACATTGGCGCCGCCCTGGCACGACGCCTGGAGCGCAACCACCACGTCAAGATCATCGAGGTCGATCCGGTCCGGGCCGAGCGCGTGGCCGAGGAACTCGACACCACCATCGTGCTGGTCGGCGACTGCGCCGACGAGAACCTGCTGCACGAGGAAGGCATCAACGAGACCGACGTGTACTGCGCCCTGACCAACGACGACGAGGCCAATATCCTGTCGTCCATGCTGGCCAAGCGCATGGGTGCCGACAAGGTCATTACCCTGATCAACCGGCCGGCCTACGTAGACCTGGTCGAGGCCGACCGCATCGACGTGGCGGTCAGCCCGCAGCAGATCACGATCGGGGCGTTGCTGACCCATATCCGGCGCGGCCACATGGTCCGCGTGCACTCGCTCCGGCGCGGGGCCACCGAGGCCATCGAGGCGGTTGCCCACGGCGCCCCGGGGCAGTCGAAAGTCGTCGGCAAGCGGATCGAAGAGATCGATCTGCCGCCGGATACCACCATTGGCGGAATCATCCGCGGCGAGGAAGTGATCATCGCCCACCACGACGTCATGATCCAGAACGACGACCACGTGGTCCTGTTCGTGGCCGATCAGAAGCAGATCAGCCGGGTGGAAAAACTGTTTTCGGTGGACGCGGTGTTCGTCTGATGCGTTTTTCGGCCTACGCGCCGGTGCTGCGCATTGTCGGGGCCCTCCTGATCTTCATCAGCTTGGGCTTTTTGCCGCCGCTGATTTTCGCCCTGGTCAACCAGGACGGCGCGGCCCCGGCCTTTGTGCTCAGTTTGCTGGTCGTGAGCGGCACCGGTCTGGCCCTGTTTCTTCCGCTGCGCAATGCCCGCCGCGACCTGCGCATCAGCGATGGTTTTCTGGTCGTCGTGGCCTGCTGGGCGGCGGTTTGCCTGGCCGGTGCGATTCCGTTCCTGCTCGGTCTGAACGCCAGTCTCGCCGACGCGGTCTTCGAGTCCACTTCCGGCATCACCACGACCGGGGCGACGGTGTTTTCCGGCCTGGCCGACATGCCGATCTCGATTCGCTGGTACCGCCAGCAGTTGCAGTGGATGGGAGGGCTGGGCATCATCATCCTGGCCGTGGCCATCCTGCCGATGCTGCGGGTCGGCGGCATGCAGGTCTACAAGGCCGAGGCGACCGGGCCGGTCAAGGAGTCGCGCCTGACGCCGAGAATCGCCGAGACGGCCAAGGCGCTGTGGGCAATCTACATTGGACTGACCGTGGTCTGCACCGCCGCTTACTGGGCGGCCGGCATGAGCCTGTTCGACGCCGCAACCCACAGCTTTTCCACGGTTGCCACGGCCGGATTTTCCACCCACGATGGCTCGATCGGCCACTTCGACAGCGCCCTGATCGACTGGCTGGTGGTGTTTTTCCTGTTCGTCTCCAGCATCAATTTTGCGCTCCATTTCCTGGCCCTGCGGCGGGGCTCGGCGCAGATTTATCTCAGGGACCCGGAGCTGAAGCTGTTCGCCATCCTGCTGGTGGTGGTTTCACTTTTGGTGGCTCTTCTGCTGTGGCGCCAGCAGGTCTACGATAACGTCTGGGATTCGATTCGCTACGCCGCCTTCCAGGCGGTCTCGTTCACGACCACGACCGGTTTTGCCACCGCCGAGGTCTACCTGTGGCCGGGGACGTTGCCCCTGTTGCTGATCCTGGTCAGCGCCCTGGGCGGTTGCGCCGGCGCGACCACCGGGGGCTTCAAGATCGTGCGCGTTTACCTGTTGACCAAGCAGGGCATGCGCGAGCTTCAGCGCCTGGTCCACCCGCGCTCGGTGGTGCCGCTCAAGCTCGGCGGCCGGACCCTGGACAACGAGGTGGCCAACGCAGTGTGGGGTTTCGTTTCCCTCTATATTCTGTGTGTCGTGGTGCTGACCCTGATCGTATCGGGGATCGAGCAGGATCTGGTCACTGCCGTATCGGTGGTCTTTTCGGCCATGAACAACCTCGGCCCGGCGCTGGGCGAGGCCGGCGCCAACTGGGGTCCGCTGAACGACTCGACCAAGTTCCTGATGAGTTTTGCCATGCTCCTCGGCCGGCTGGAGATTTTTACCGTGCTCGTCCTGCTCACGCCGAGCTACTGGAAGCATTGATCGGGAGTAGACATGAATCCGGAAGTCATCGAAAACATGATCCAGGCCGGGCGCGACAGCTACGAAGCACGCCTGGCCGCCGGCCAGGCGCGGCTCAAGCGCGGCGACCTGGACGAAGCCATCGTGCACCTGGAAAAGGCGACCGTGTTCCGGGGCGACCAGACCATGGCCTGGCAGGACCTGGGCCGGGCCTGGCGCGAAAAGGGCGATGTCGACGCAGCCCGCGCAGCCTGGGTCCGGGGGCTGGAAGTGGCCGCGGCCAACGGCGACAAGCAGGCCGAGAAAGTCATGCAGGTATGGCTGAAACGCCTTGATCGTGGCTGATCGTTTGTCCCTACCCCGATCCGGGGTGGCCGTGATCATGGATGCGCTGACGATAGCGTTCCAGCGTGTCGGTCAGTGCGGACTCGGCGTCGATTCCGGACTCGTTGGCCAGGCACAGCAGGGCGAACAAGGTGTCGCCGAACTCGGCCCGCCCGGTCGATGAGTCCAGCCCGGCCTCGGGCACGGCGCCGTAGCGGCTGTTTTTCAGCCAGACCTTGGCCAGTTCGCCCAGTTCCGAGCACACATCGAGCAGGCGCGCCGGCGGCGAACTGGACAGTTGATGTTCTCGGCAGAAGGTCTCGACCCGGGCCTGCGGACACAATTCGGGGCCGGCGGATTCGCCGATCCGTTCGAATCGGGGCCGCGTCTTTCCATCGATCGTTTTTTGGTCCGTGAACAGGTCCAGCGGACGGACCCAGAGCCGGCCCTCGCCGTACAGCGGCCGGTAGACCACCAGCCACTGTTCGGTTTCTGAGTGGCGGGCGACATCGATGACTTCGTATTCGCCGCCCTTGAAATGGCGGTAGCGGCCGGGAGATACGCTGCGATTCATCGGGGCTCTCCTGTGCAATCAGTCGGCCAGTTTACACACCGGCAGCCGGGAGTCGATCAGCGTGCTACATTCAGCAGCTCGGACCCACCCATGCTGCTCTGCGAAACGGCCGCGAAGCGGTCAACCGGGAAGGGTCTGGCAGGGCAGGCCAGGGAGACACGGATGGTTTTCAGACGGGCAAGGCGAAAGGCTGGGCCGATCGGGCGAGGCCCAACGGCCGGCTGTTTTGCTGTTTTCCGGCTGACGACGATTCTGGTGGCGATACGGGTGGGTGCCGCGCCGGTGGCGCCGGCCCACGCCGGCAGTGCCGGTGGGCCAGCGGCTTTCATGGCGGACTGGTTACTTGCCACGCTGCTGGGCCTGGCTGTCGTGGCCGGGCTGCTGCTGGCTTTGGTTGTGCTTTGGCGCCGGGAGCGGCGGTCGCGCCTGACGGCGCAGCGGCTGGCAGAGCTGTTCGCTGAGCGCGAGCGCATGGCCCACGATCTGCCCGTGGGCCTGCATGAAGTGATTGACGACGGCTCCGGAGTTCTTCAGTTCCGATATATCAGTGACCGCGCACTCGCCCTTTTCGGGGTTTCCCGCAAGCCGGTCATGGCTGATTTCTACCGCGTTTTTGACCATCTCCATCCGCAAGATCGTGAACGCGTCATTGCCGCCAATGAACAGGCGCGAGCGGAAAAAAAACCGGTTCTGATCGAGGGCCGGTTCGTGGTCGACGGCCGGCAGCGCTGGCTGCGAATCGAGTCGTGGCCGCAGGAACGGGCACATGCAACCATCTGGCCTGGATGCACCCTGGACGTCACCGATCAGCACGAAGCCGAGTCCGGTTTCCGGGTCCTGTTTGAGCAAAGCCCCCTGGCCATCATGGTCCATGATGTCGAAACCGGCGAAGTGCTGGATGGCAACCGGGCGTCCTGGGAGACCTATGGGCTGGACTCGCTGGAGGCGCTGCAACAGCGCGATCTCTGGGCCGATCCGCCGTACTCCCGGTCCGAAGCGCTGGCTCTGATCCGACGTGCGGCGGCGGGACAAGTGCAGCGCTTCGAGTGGTGCAGCATCAATGCCCAGGGCCAGCCGTTCTGGGAACTGGTCACGCTGATGCCGGTGGTTTTGAAAGGTCGCCTGCGGGTGTTTTCAACGGCCACGGAGATCACCGAACTGCGCGATGCCGAGCAAAGGTTGCGAGACAGTGAGCGGTTGTTGACCAGAATGTCGGAGCTGGCGGCCGTGGGCGGCTGGTCGCTGGACGTGCGCAGCGGCGAGCTGCGATGGACCGAGCAGACCTTTCGCCTGCATCATCTGCCGCTGGACACGAACCTTTCGGTCACCGATGCGCTGTCCTTTTACCATCCTGAAGACCGGCCGATCCTCGAGCGGGCGCTGAAGCGGGCGCGTGAGCACGGCGAGCCCTGGGAGTTGACTCTGCGCATCACCACCGCCCAGGGCAAGAAGCGCGTGGTCCGCACGATGTGCCGGCCCATCGAACAGGACGGGCGGGTGGTGCGGCTGGTCGGCGCCATCCAGGAAGTCACCGATCTGGTCGAGGCCGAGCGCCGCTTTCGCGCCATCTTCGAGCAGTCGCCGGTCGCCATCCTGGTGCAGGATGCCGCCACCGGCGAGGTTGTCGACGCCAACAGGAACGCCTGGCGCATTTACGGGTTCGATTCCTTCCAGGCGTTTCGGGACGCAGCTGCCGATGGTCGCCTTGGCATGGGATCCGGTCGCCAAAGCGGGCTGAAAAAAATGCGTGACATGGTCGCCCGGGGTGGCGATCGCATCGAATGGCCGTCGCGACACGCCGATGGTCACGTTCTGTGGTTCGATGTCACGCTGACTCCGATTGAACTGGCTGGCCGCTCCTGTGTGCTGGCGGTGTGCCTGGACATCACCCAGCGGCGGGAAGCCGAGCAGCGGCTGCGTGATAGCGAGGATCGTTTCCGCCGTATTCTGCAGGACGTCGACGGGGTATCGGTGCAGGGCTACGGACCGGATGGCCGCGTCCATTACTGGAACCGGGCATCGGAAGAGTTGTACGGGTATACCGAAGCGGAAGCCAGGGAGAGCAATCTGCTCGATCTGATCATTCCGCCGGAGATGCGCGAGGAGGTTCGTGCCGGCCTGCAGCAAATGGCCGAAGGCGAGGATCTTCCCAACGGCGAAATGGAGTTGATGCGCAAGGACGGCAGCCGGGTGCCGGTCTATTCCAGTCACACCGTGCTGCGCCGTCCGGGTGCTGCGCCTGAGCTGTTTTGTATCGACATCGACCTGAGCGAGCGCAAGGCGCACGAGGAAGCGCTGGATCGCATGGCCCATTACGACCCACTGACCGGACTGCCGAACCGGCGCCTGATGAGCGCGTTGATCGAGGAACTGATGGCCCGTATGGACCGGCAACAGAGCGGCTTTGCCCTGTGCTATCTCGATCTTGACGACTTCAAGCCGATCAACGATCGGCACGGCCACGATGTGGGAGATCAGGTGTTGGTGGCGATTGCAGAGCGGCTGCGGCGACTGGTGCGCGGCAGCGATCTGGTTTCGAGGCTCGGAGGCGATGAGTTCGTCCTGGTGCTGGAAGGCATCGGCGACGGTCCCGAGCTTGAGCGGAAGCTCAGCTTCATTCTGGACGGGGTGGTGCAGCCGATAGCGGTCGCTGGCCTTCAGGTGCGGGTCCAGGCCAGTATTGGCGTGACCCTGTATCCGAGAGATTCCGGGGATCCGGACACATTGCTGCGGCACGCTGATCAGGCCATGTACCGGGCCAAGGCCCTGGGGCGCCACCAGTACAGCCTGTTCGATACTGAAATCGAGGCTCACGTTCAGCGTCGGCGCGAACGCCTGGTGGAAATCGAAACCGGTCTGGACGAGCGCCAGTTTCAGCTCTACTACCAGCCCAAGATGGACCTGGTGACCGGCGAGGCGGTTGGCTTCGAGGCCCTGGTTCGCTGGCATCATCCGGTGTACGGGATGCTGTCACCGCTGGCGTTTCTCCATGCGCTGGAGCGCACCGAACTGGAGCAGCGCTTTGGGGAATACATCATCGATCAGGCCCTGGGCCAGATGGCGGCCTGGCACGACAGCGGGCAGGAACTGCCGGTGAGCGTGAACATTTCCGGCCCCCATCTGCTCACTGAAGGCTTTGTCGACATGCTGGCTCGCCTGCTGGAACGGCATCGGCGGGTGGCTGCCGGACAACTGGCGCTTGAAATCGTGGAAAGCGCCGCCGTTGCCGATCTCGATCGTGCCGTCCGGGTGCTGGGCGAGGTCCGAAAACTCGGCATCCAGACATCGCTGGACGACTTCGGTACCGGATACTCGTCCCTCCGACACCTGCGCTCGCTGCCAGTTGACGAGGTGAAGATTGATCAGAGCTTCGTCCGCGACATGCTCACCGATCTGAATGATTACACGATCGTGCAAAGCGTGATCAGCCTGGCCGACGCCTTTGGTCTGCGCGTGGTGGCCGAGGGGATCGAGACCGAAGAGCATGCCGCGAGCCTGCTCCGGCTTGGCTGCAAACTCGGCCAGGGTTATGTCTTCGCCCGCCCCATGCCGGCCGATGCTGTGCTGGACTGGCTGGCGGCTCAGTTGTCCTCGACCAGTTCGTAGGCACCGTCGGCGTCGTGGGTTTCGCGCCCGGTCACGGGCGGGTTGAACGCGCAGATCAGGCGCATGTCCTCGGACCCGCCCCTGAGGATGTGGCGGTCGTGCTGGTCCAGGGCGTAGATGACGCCATCGTGGATGGGGTGGATTTCACCGGTGGCGAGGTCTTCGATGCTGCCGTCGCCGGACACGCAGTAGACGGCTTCGAGGTGGTTCTTGTACCACATGTGCAGCTCGGCCCCGGCCGGAATGATGGTTTCATGGAAGCTGAAACCCATGCCGTCGTTTTTGAGCAGCAGGCGTCGACTGACCCAGCCTTCGCCGTGGACTTCGCGCTCGGTGCCGATGATGTTCTTGACGTCGCGTACGATCATGTGCAAATCCTCTCAGGTTCCTGTTGTTCAGGGCGTGACTGTGGGCGGATTTTGCCCGTCCCAGTCCACGGCAGGTGCCCAAGGGTACCGTCCCCGGCGTCGAAATGTTGCGTATGGGGCCGGACCACGTATGATTCGGGGCAGATGATCGGTTCAGGGTTCGAAGATGAGTGAGACGCAGGAAATCGTCTTTCCGCGCCTGTCGCGTGAGCAGTTGCTGTGGATTGTCGGCTCGCTGTTGCTGGCCGGCTGGCTGGTCTGGTTGCTTGCGCCGGTGCTCACCCCGTTCTTGATCAGCGCGCTGCTGGCCTACATGGCCGACCCGCTGGTCTCGCGTCTGCAGCGCTGGATGCGTCGCGACCTGGCCGTCGCCCTGGTTTTTCTGCTGGTCACCGCCTTGCTGGTGGTCACGCTGTTGCTGATCATCCCCGTGCTCATCCGCGAGACGGCGGATCTGTTCAATCGTCTGCCAGCCTATTTCGAGCAACTGCAGGATCGCTTTCAGCCGATCCTGGAGGAGCATCTGGGCTGGCAGTTCGACCGCGAGACCTTCGATGCAACGCGCGTGCGGGAACTGCTGGAGGAGAACTTCGCCAACATCGCTGCGGCCGGTCAGGCGACCTGGACCTACATCAGCGAGTCAGGCGGACGATTTGTCATCTGGATTACCGGCCTGTTCCTGGTGCCGCTGGTGACGTTTTACCTGATGCGCGACTGGCATCGCCTGCTCGATGTCCTGCGCGACCTGCTGCCGCGCAACATCGAGCCGACCGTGGTCGGCCTGATCCGCGACTGCGACGAGGCCCTGGGCGGTTTTCTGCGCGGGCAGCTGCTGGTCATGCTCAGTCTTGGCACCATCTACGCCGTCGGGCTGTGGCTGGTCGGCCTGAACAACGGCATCGCGATCGGCATGATCGCCGGCCTGGTCAGTTTCGTGCCCTACCTGGGCGCAATCACCGGCGTGTTGCTGGCCGGGGTCACCGCCGTGATCCAGAACTTCGAGTTCTGGTTCCTGTTCTGGGTTGCTGCGGTGTTCACGATCGGCCAGCTGATCGAGAGCTTTTTGCTGACCCCCAACCTGGTCGGCGACCGCATCGGCATGCACCCGGTACTTGTGGTCTTCACCGTCCTGGCCGGCGGCCAGCTGTTCGGTTTCATCGGCGTGCTGCTGGCCTTGCCGGTGGCCGCGGCCGGCACGGTGCTGGTGCGTTTTTTCTACCGCGGCTACAAGCAAAGCCGGATTTACGCCGAGCAGTCGGCCGATTCTTCGCGCGAGGAAGCGAGGGACTGACGGCCTGGGGAATTACTGGCTGGTGGATCGGACCTTCGCGCACAGCGCGTCCATGCCTTCGATGATTCGGGGCGTGGGGCGGATCAGCGTGTCCGGATCCACTTCAAGCAGGCGGGCCTGATCGGGCAGGCTGGTCCGGCTCCGGCGCCAGCGCCGAAGTGGATCAGCGCTGCCCGCTTCCTGGCCGGCGAGAATCAGGACCGGACGGCGTGCCAATACGGCTTCGAAGTCGACCGCTGCGGCCTCTGAATCCAGATCGGCGAACACGTTGCGGGCCCCGCAGCGGGCCAGAACCTCGTTGATGATGTGGCGCCCGCCCAGGGTGTAGAGCGGCCGTTCGGAGACCTGGTAAAACGCCGGGATCAGGCTGCCGGGGGCTTGCGGTGGTCGCGCCGCCAGGGCCTGGTTGAAGCGTTCCGCGGCCGCGCGGGCGTCTTCCTGGCGGCCCAGGCGCTCTCCCAGCTGGACCAGGGCCGTGGAGATCTGGTCAAGAGAGCGGGTCTGAACCCAGACCACTTCGATGCCCAGACTGGTCAGGCGCTCGGCGGCCGCCGCCGGGGTGCCGCCGTCCCAGGCCAGGGCCAGGTCCGGATCCAGCCCGACGATGCGCTCCAGGTCCAGCCGGAAGGCATCGCCGATGCGCGGCAGTTCGGCCGCCGCTGCCGGATAATCGCTCCAGGCAACTGTGCCGACCAGCCTGTCCCCGGCCCCGGCCGCAAAGGCCAGCTCGGCCAGATGCGGCGCCAGCGCAATCACCCGTGGTGGTTCTGCCACGGCTGCCTGCATCGAGAGCACCGTGCCGAGAACCAGCAGCAAGCCGCCCATGCAGCAACCTCGACGTGCCGAGACGGCTCCCTGACCCCTGACCCCTGA
>REEW01000184.1 GCA_007694885.1 Wenzhouxiangella sp.
TAGGCATCGTTGTTGCTCTGGTAGCCCAGGCGGGCCTGGCCGCCGAAATCATGGCCCGGGTCGAGAAAGCCGTCCGCGTCCAGGGTCTCGAACAGGATCACGCCGCCGGTCGCCCCGCTGCCGTACAGGCTGGAGGCGGGCCCGCGCAGGATTTCCACGCGTTCGAGCAGGGCCGGGTCGATCAGGGTCTGGGCGCGGTGGCGGATCGCCATGTTCTGACGGGCACCGTCGATGCGCATCACCACCCGACCTTCGCCCAGGCCCCGGATATTGGGCACCAAGGCTTCCGGCCGCGGGCCCTGGGAGGAGGTGACGCCGGGAATGCCGCTGAGCAGGTCGCCGAGGTCACCGGCCTGGCGCAGCTCGATTTCCTCGCGGCCAATGATGCTGACCGGGGCGATGACCTGCTGCTCGGGCTGCAGTACCCGGCCGATGGTGACCAGGATGGTGTCCATGGGCAGCCCGGATTGGACCGAATCGGCGGATTCGGCCAGCGTGTGGGTCGAGGAGAGCAACCCCAGGGCCAGGCCCAGGGGCGGCAGCACGGCGGCGGCGCGAAAAGCCAGGCAGGGCATGCTGAGGTCGGGCTCCGGCGATCAGGGTGGTATGAAGAATATCAAAATATTTCATACACCTTTTGATCCCGGTCAATTTCGCCGACTCAGTCGTGCGGGGTGATGTGCTCGTGCGGATGGCTGTGGTCGCCGTGGCTGTGACGGTCGGCCTCGACCTTGACCGGCACCAGGTGGAGATCGCCGTGACGTACGCCGCGGCGGGCGATGAACTGCTGGGCAAACTCGCGCACCCGTTTGAGCGGGCCGCGCAGGATATTGGTTTCCAGGCAGTTTTCGTGGTCTAGGTGGATGTGCAAGGTGGCCACGGTCAGGTCATGGTGGGCGTGCTGGGCCTCGGTCAGCTGGTTCCCCAGGCCGCCCTTGTGGTGATCGTAGACGTAGCTCAAGACCCCGACGCAGCCGCCTTCGGGATCGTCGGCGGCGCGTTCCCGGGCCAGGAAACCGCGCAGCAGGTCGCGCACGGCTTCAGACCGGTTGGGATACCCCAGGCGCTGACGATAGGCTTCGAAGGCCTCGGCCAGTTCCTTGTCCAGTGATACGGTGAAACGTTCGGTCATGCGGGTTTCTCCTTCGAGATTGATCCCATGAGATTGATCCCAGTCAACCCGGGCCGCTGCCAAATACTGGAGAATACCGTGCTGGTTCGCCTGACATGAACATTGCCATGCCGCTTTGCAGAACGCCCTTCGCGGTTCGACTGGTGCCGCTTTTGTGCCTGGTCTTGCCGTGGCTGCTACTTGGCGCGCCCGTCCAGGCCGATGGCAACGAGTCCGGCCGCTCGCTGACCATGTACGTGTTCATGAGCGAGACCTGCCCGCACTGCACCGCGCAAAAGCCCTTTCTGGACCGGCTCGAGCAGGAGCACGAGGCGCTGGAGGTCGTCCACATGGAGGTGATGACGACCAGTGAGCACCACGAGCTGTTGCGGGCGATGGCGGCGGCGCACGACGTCCGGCCCGGTTCGGTGCCGATGATCTTCGTCGGCGGCGAGGTCTGGATCGGCGACAGCCGCCAGATACGATCGGAGATCAGCGCGCAAGTCGAGACCTGCCTGGTTCAAGACTGTCCCGACCCTCTCGCCATGGCCGGTGCGGTCGACGACCAGCCGCGCGCCGAGCGGGCCGAAGCGGTCATCAACCTGCCCCTGATCGGCACCATCGACATGAACGTGCAGCCGCTGTTGTTCAGCACCATGATGATCGCCTTCGTCGACGGCTTCAATCCCTGTTCGATCTGGGTGCTGACCATCCTGCTTGCCCTGGTGCTGCACTCGGGTTCGCGCGGCCGCGTGCTGCTGGTCGGCCTCACCTTCCTGTTCACCACCGCCGCGATCTATGGAATGTTCATTGCCGGGGTGTTCAGCGTGCTCGCCTTTGCCGCCTATCTGCCCTGGATCTACTGGATCGTTGCCCTGTTTGCCCTGACCTTCGGCCTGGTCAACGTCAAGGACTACTTCTGGTTCAAGCGCGGGTTCTCCTTCACCATCGACGACAAGCACAAGCCGGGCATTTTCAAAGGCTTTCGCGAGCTGATGATCAATGGCCGATCGCCGCTGGCGCTGATCGGCGCGACCATCCTGATGGCCGGCGGGATTGCCCTGATCGAGTTGCCATGCACAGCCGGTTTCCCGGTGATCTGGAGCAGCCTGATGACGGCCAATGAGGTCAGCGGGATGGCCTTTCTGGGACTGTTGGCGGTCTATATCCTGGTCTACCTGCTGATCGAGCTGGTCATTTTCGGCATCGCGGTGGTCAAGCTGCGCATCGACCGCTTCCAGGAACACCACGGCCGGATTCTCAAGCTGGTCGGCGGGGTGATCATGGTGGCCCTGGCCGTCGTGCTGATCGTCGCGCCGGAGCTGATGAGCAACGTCGGCGCGGCCATGGGGGTTTTCGTCCTGGCTTTCGCGCTGACCGGCCTGATTGTTGTCCTGCATCGGAAAGTCCTGCCGCGCCTGGGCATCAGAATTGGAGATGGATGGTGAGCACAAAAAAAGTATTGGTCGTTCATTCAGGGGTTTACGGGCATACCCGCAAGATCTGCGAGGCCATGCGTCCGGTTCTGGCCGCGCATGGTGCCGAGCTGACCCTGGCGGCCCTGCCTGACGATGCGCCCGATCCGGCCGATTTCGACGCCGTCCTGATCGGCGCGAGCATTCGCAACGGCAAGCACAATCCGGCCATACTCGAGTTCATCGAGCGCCATCGGGCCCGGCTCGACGACAGGGTCAGCGGGTTTTTCTCGGTCAACCTGGTGGCCCGCAAGCCCCACAAGAACACCCCCGAAACCAACCCCTACGTTCAGGCCTTTCTGAAAAGCAGCCCCTGGCAGCCGGACCAGCTCGGCGTGTTCGGCGGTCGCCTGAACTACCGGCGCTACCGGACCTTCGATCGCTGGGCGATCCGCTTGATCATGTGGATGAACAAGGGGCCGACCGAGCTCGATACCGATGTCGAGTTCACCGACTGGGCGGCGGTGGAGCGGTTTGCCGAGGAATTTGCCCGGCGTGTGGAGGGAAAGACCGGGTGAGCAGCAAGCGCCTGCATCGCTGGATTCACATTCAGCACGGTCTGCTGATCCTGCTGGTGGCCTGGCTGATTGCCACCAGTCCGTGGGTCCACTTGTACAACCGCATCCCGGCTAGCCCGTCTTTCTGGGTCTGGAGTCACCTGGTTCTGGGCATGCTGACACTGGTCCTGACGGTGACGTTCACCGCGACCTGCCTGGCCCAGGGCCGGCTGCGCCAGTACTTCCCCTGGGCATTCGGGCGGTTCAAGCCGCTGCTGTCTGATTTACGCGGCCTGCTGCGGCTGAAAATGCCCGGCAACGAAGGCGTCGGGCTGTTCAGCGTGATCAAGGGCCTGCTGTTGCTGGCGATGCTGGCTACCGCGATCACCGGCGCCCTGTGGTTATGGACGGCGGGTACCCGCGAGGCCGTTGGCTGGCGCACCTGGCATCTGGAGTCGGTCAAGTTCCTGGCCGTGTTCCTGGCCCTCCACGTTGTCGCGACCATCGCCCACCTGATCGCGTTCATGCGCCACTAGCGGCGATCGGGAAAGTCGGACAAATCCCGCGCCTGATTCCTCAGGCTACCGCGCCATTCGCAATGTTTCGGCGCACACTGGCAGGCAGTCTGGATTGGTGGCCTGTGGGGTGTGGCGCCGCCTGCCGTTGCGCCGGGGGTCGTAACGACCAAGTCGATGCGGCCGGTCAGGTGGAGCCTGGGTGCCATCGCATTACATCGCACCAACTGATCGGCTCCGGGTTTGCAGACGGCGCCCGGGCGCGGACGGATGCTGCCACCGCCTGCCAGCCGCCGTGACCCCCAACTCACCGTCAGACAGCACCACACCCCTTTGACGAATGGGTGCAGGCCGCTGGGAAACGGGCACGGCCCAAAGGGATCCTGCAGCCTGCTGCATCGGGGGGTGTCGGGTGCTTCGGACCGACCGCGGCGCGGGAGAATCTCCCAAACCCAGCAGCATCCAGCCGACCCCGGGAACCACGAACGAAACCCGCACCGCGACCAGTTGCCCGAGAAGTAGTCCTGCAGGCAGCCAGCTGTCCCAAAACCAGCAGCCTCGCCGAAGCCGATCGCCGCGGCCGGCCCGAAGCACCCGACACCCCCCGATGCTCGGACCCAT
>REEW01000186.1 GCA_007694885.1 Wenzhouxiangella sp.
CGAATCTTCCAGGTCAGCCAGGCGGCCAACGATCTGAACCTGACCTTCGTGGTCGAATCGCGTCACGCCGACCGCCTGGTCCAGCAGCTGCACCAGCAGGTCATCCCCGGCGGCGTCGGCGGCGATTCGGTCTTCGGTCCGACCTGGGAGCAGTTGTTCCGCGATGCCGATCCGGTTCGGGTCCAGCCGTCGTGGTGGCGTCGCCAGGCCGCGGCGCTGGAGGCCCGGCTCGAAGACCGCGACTGCGCCTACGTCTACAACCTGGCCGAGGTTCGGGCAGCCGCGGGGCGATTGCTGGCGCTGGACTCGGTCGACCGGGTGCTGTACTCGATGAAAGCCAACCCGCATCCGGGAATTCTGGCCGCGCTGGTCGAATGCGGCCTTGGGATCGAGTGCGTTTCGGTCAACGAGGCGCGCCACGCGCTCGCCAGCGCGCCGGATCTGGCGATCGAGCAGATGCTGCTGACGACCAACTTCGCCGGGCGCAACGAGCTTCTGGATGCGCTCGCCATGGGCCTGAAAATCACCGTCGACAACGTCTACATACTCGAGCACTGGGGCCATGAGCTGGCCGGGCGCGAGATCTTCCTGCGCCTGGACCCCGGATCCGGTCTCGGCCATCACAAGATGGTCCGCACCGCCGGCAGCCACGCCAAGTTCGGCATTCCGCTGACCGAACTGGAGCGCGCCCGGCGCCTGGCCGAGGCCCACGACATCCGCATCGCCGGCCTGCACGCCCACACCGGCTCCGGCATCCTGCACCCGGACAACTGGCATCGGACCCTGGAGACGCTGGGTGAGGCGGCGCGTGAACTCGAGGATGTGAGCGTGATCAACCTGGGCGGGGGCCTGGGCGTACCCGACCGGGCCGACGAACTGCCGCTGGACCTGGCCGCGCTGGACGCCGGTCTGCAGAAACTCAAGCACGAGTTGCCGCGACCGGTCCAGGTCTGGCTGGAGCCCGGCCGCTACCTGGTCAGCCAGGCCGGCGTCCTGCTCGCCCGGGTCAACCAGACCAAGGGCAAGGGCGAAGTCCGCTACGTCGGCCTGGCCACCGGCATGAATTCGCTGATCCGCCCGGCCCTGTACGGGGCCTGGCATGAAATCGTCAACCTGAGCCGCCTCGACCAGCCCGGCGACCACGTCTATAACGTGGTCGGCCCGATCTGCGAGACCGGCGACATCCTCGGGCTCGACCGCCTGCTGCCCGAATGCCGCGAGGGCGATGTCATCCTGATCGCCAACACCGGTGCCTACGGCGCGGCCATGGCCTCGCACTACAACCTGCGCGAACCGGCCGAAGAGCTGGTGTTCGAAGACTCCTCCGCAGCCACTCCGTAGCGATCGGCGAGGACGACGAACTGGTCCTGGATACGGGCTCGCTCGCTGCGCAGCAATTCCACCAGCTCGCGCTGATCCCAGAACAGCGTACGAACCAGGATGCGGTCGCGATAGCGCAGCACGTTGCGCCGGTAGCCCAGGGCGACGAAACCGGTCGGCGGCAGGGCCGCGAGGTAGACCAGGGTGCCGGCCAGGCCCAGATCGCTTTCCTGCCACAGCCACCAGCCGATCAGCGCGTACCAGCCGCCGAACCCGATCACGCCCAGCCCAAAATAGGTAAACAGGCGAATCGCCTCGTCCCGGATCAGCAGCGCACCGAGGCGGGCGAACAGGTACGGCAGCAGATTGTGGACCAGGCCGAACAGGGCGATCGGGGCCATCAGGATCGCGTAAGCGGTCATCTTCAGCCGCAGCAGACGGCCGGTCACCGGTTGCCCGACCGATTCGGCCAGCGCCTGCCGGACCTCGGTCTGGCGCAGGTGGTCGATGTAGCGCTCCACGTTCAGGCGCAGTTCCGAAATACGCTCCGGATCGGCCCGCCAGGCCCGATCGATCACCTCGCTGATGAACTGGCGGGTGTAGACGCGGCGCCGGAATTCAGCAGCCGTTGTTGCCGAGCTGCGACTGTAAAGACCGGCCAATCGTCCCAGCCAGCGCTTGATGAAACGTTTCCGCTGCGGCGGCTGGGGCGGTGGCAGGTCGGCCAGTTCACCCAGCGAACCCTGCAGCGAATCGGCCAGTTCGTCGACCAGCCGCGCCAGCCGCTCGTCTTCCAGGTGCAGGGTCTGGCGGCGCAGGGCCTGCTGCACGTCGTCGGTCAGGCGACCGACGGCCAGCTCGGGATCCTGGTGATACAGTTCGGCGTAGTCGGCCACCCGAATCGGCTTGCCGAAGCGCAGCAGCGCCGCCGAGCCGAGAAATTCGCGGTGTTCGAGGTTGACCCCGGCTGGCACGATGACCAGCCCGAGACCAAAGTCTTTGCGCGCCTCGGCCCCCAGGGCGATGCGGGCGATTCCCTTGCGCAACTGGCCGACCTGCAGGCGCGGCGAATTGCGGCCCTCGGGAAAAACCCCGACACAGCCGCCGCGGTCCAGCAGATCGAACACCTGTCCGAACACCTCCCGGTTGCGATCGGCATGATCCCCGGCCTCGCTGCGCCGATAGACCGGAATGGCGCCCAGCGTCCGAAACAGGGCCGCCAGCAGCGGAATGCGGAACAGGCCGGAGCGGGCCAGGTAGTGGATCGGCCTGCGAATCTGGGTTGACAGAATGACCCCGTCGAGAATCGAGCTGGGATGGTTGGCGGCCACGATCACCGGGCCTTCGGCCGGCAAGCGTTCGCTCATCGCCGAGCGGATGTCGACGAAATACAGGCGGTTGACCAGCCGCAGGAACCAGACCAGGAGCGCGTACAGCTTCATGGTTTTGCATCATGCCCGAAAGCGGCTCTCCGGTGGGCGGGTTCAGTGGTCCGCTGAACCACGATGCGCAAACGAATCTGGGCTATCCTCTGGACTGTTGTGCCGCCCCACCAAGCGTATCGCGCATGAGCACCACCTACCAAGCCTCCGATATCGAAGTCCTGCAGGGCCTGGAGCCGGTCAAGCGCCGTCCGGGCATGTACACCGACACGACCCGGCCCAATCACCTCATCGCCGAGGTGGTCGACAACGCCGTCGACGAGGCCCTGGCCGGGCATGCCAAGTCCATCGAAGTCACGCTGCACGAAGACGGGTCAATCGAAGTGGTCGACAACGGCCGCGGCATGCCGGTCGATCCCCATCCGGAGCACAAGCTGCCCGGAGCGGAACTGATCCTGACCCGCCTGCATGCCGGCGGCAAGTTCTCCGGCAACAACTACAAGTTCTCCGGCGGTCTGCACGGTGTCGGCGTCTCGGTGGTCAACGCGCTGTCGCGCAAGCTGACCTGCCGGATCAAGCGCGACGGCAAGGTCCACGAGATCAGCTTTACCCACGGTGAGACCAACCGTCCCCTGACCGTCATCGACGAAGTCGGCAAGCGCAACACCGGCACCACGGTCCAGTTCTGGCCCGAAGCGCAGTACTTCGATTCGGTCAACGTCTCGCGACCGCGCCTGAAGCATTTGCTCAAGGCCAAGGCGATCCTGTGTCCGGGCCTGAGCGTCACGCTCAAAGACATCCCCAACAACGAGACCGAAACCTGGCAGTTCGAAGACGGGCTGACCGA
Organism: Wenzhouxiangella sp.; assembly: GCA_007694885.1. Taxonomy (GTDB): domain Bacteria; phylum Pseudomonadota; class Gammaproteobacteria; order Xanthomonadales; family Wenzhouxiangellaceae; genus Wenzhouxiangella. Next base: position 3,550 of record REEW01000186.1, read on the forward strand.
CTACCTGAACGAAAGCCTGGCCGGCCTCGAGTGCCTGCCCGAAACCCCGTTCACCGGCGACTTCGCCGGCGCTGACCAGGAAGCCGCCTGGGCCCTGGCCTGGATTCCCGCCGGCGAACTGCTGCAGGAATCCTACGTCAACCTGATCCCGACCCCGGCCGGCGGCACCCACACCAACGGCCTGCGCACCGGGCTGATTGAAGGCCTGCGCGAATTTTGCGACATCCGCAGCCTGCTGCCGCGCGGGGTCAAGCTGGCCCCCGAGGACGTCTGGGAGCGCCTGAGTTTCGTGCTGTCGATCAAGCTGGCCGACCCGCAGTTCTCCGGCCAGACCAAGGAACGCCTGAGTTCACGCGCGGCGGCCAGCTTTGTCTCCGGCGTGGTCAAGGACGCTTTTGCGCTGTGGCTGAACCGGCACGTCGCCGACGGCGAGGCGATCGCGAAACTTGCCATCGACAACGCGCTCAAGCGCCAGAAATCGCGCAAGCAGGTGGCCCGGCGCAAGGTCACCACCGGCCCTGCCCTGCCCGGCAAGCTGGCCGACTGCTCATCGACCGATCTGGAAGAAACCGAGTTGTTCCTGGTCGAGGGCGACTCGGCCGGCGGCAGCGCCAAGCAGGCCAGGAACCGCGA
>REEW01000188.1 GCA_007694885.1 Wenzhouxiangella sp.
TCACGCTGTGAGGACCTGGCCGAGTTCCAGGCCGAGCTGCTGGGTACCTGGGATCGGGCCCGCGTCTACCCGGCTGCTTTCGAACTCCAGCAGGCCCAGTGCGAACAAGCAGAAACCACCCTGCGGCTGGCCGAAGGCATCGACGGCCTGTTTTTGAATGGCGGCGATCAGTGGTTGACGTTGCATGCCTTCATCGACGATCAAAGCCTGCCAACACCAGAGTGGCAGCGCATCCTGGCCAGGCTTCAGGCCGGCGAACTGGTTCTGGGCGGCACCAGCGCAGGCGCTGCGGTCCAGTCAGGGCCGGTCATGATCAGCAACGGCAGCAGCCGGCGCGCCTTGCTGGAGGGCGCTCATGAACAGCCGCCGCCGCGACCTGGCTGCGATCGAGCTCAAGCTTGTCCGTCAGGCCTGCGCGCCGATTCCCTGACCTTCCACCGCGGCGGGCTCGGCAGCTTTGACCTCGGCATCGTCGATACGCATTTCTCCGATCGCTGGCGCCAGTTCCGTCTCCTGCAGCTGATGGTTGACAGCGATATTGCGCTGGGCCTGGGCGTGGATGAGACCAGCGCGATTGAGGTGTCGGGATTGTTCGATGACCAGCCGGTCACCTTGCAGGCCCATGGCGATTCCGGCGGCTGGCTGATCCTGACCGACGGCGCCGTCGTACACAGCCGGCAGCCGCTGCAAATCGACGGCGTTGTCCTGCACTATCTTGGGCCCGGCGCACGGCTGGAGCTTGATGATGCCGGCACGTCAGACTCCAATCCTGACGCCACTGCCAACCCGGCTCACGGGACCCGCGCGCCGGAGTGCCGGCATGTCGGCCACTACCGGTCCTTTGCCGACTTGGGCGTCTTCACGACCAGCACGGGAGCCCCCGCTCCCCACTGCCTGTTCTTTCCCCTGGACGACACAACCGCGGCACGCAGCGACCTGGCGCCCCTACCGCCCCCGGCATCAGCCATCGGAATGCTCACAAGCTGGAGCTGGTCGCTGCAGGTCGGCCCCGACCGCCGCTGACCAGGAACCCTCAACATGCGGTCGATCAGGTGTCGGTTTTCGGCAAGCCCTGGGCGCTATTTCGCCGGATCCAGCGGGTAACCACGCCCCGCTGCGGGGCAAACAGAAACGCCAGCAGGAAAAAGCCGGTAACCACCAGCACGATGGCGCCGCCCGAGGCAACGTTGAACTGGAAGGCCAGAAACAAACCCAGCACAGCCGAGACGATACCGATGACCGTCGAGAGCATCAGCATCGTGGACAGGCGATTGACCAGCAGGTAGGCGGTCGCACCCGGCGTGACCAGCATGGCCACCACCAGGATGATGCCGACGGTTTCCAGGCTGGCGACGATGGTCAGGGTCAGCAGCAGAATCAGCCCGTAGTGAATGACGCTGGTGTTGAGTCCCTGCGAGCGCGCCTGGACCGGATCGAATACGTAGACCAGCAATTCCTTGTAGAACAGCAGCACCACCGCCAACACCAGCAGCCCGGCAAACAGGCTCAGCATCAGCGCCGGGTAGCGAACGCCGAGCACGTTGCCGAACAGGATGTGCATCAGGTGGGTGGAGGTGGCGACCTGGCTGATGATGACCACACCCAGCGCAAACGCGGCCGTGAACATCAGCCCCATGGCGGCATCGGACTTGATCCGGGTGTTGCGCTCGATCACGCCGATGCCGAGTGAGGTCAGCGCGCCGGTGGCAAACGCGCCGACAAAGAACGGCCAGCCGAGCAGGTAGGCAATCGCCACGCCGGGGAGCACGGCGTGGGAGATGGCATCGCCCAGCAGCGACCAGCGCTTGAGTATGACGTAGCTCGACAGCAGGCCGCACACCGCGCCGACCAGGATGGAGGTCAGCAGCGCGCGCTGCATGAAGCGGTACTGGAACGGCTCGGCAAGCGCCTCGGGCAGCAGGTTGACGAGCACCATCATCGCGGCGATCAGGAGATCGATGACCGCCTCGCCCGCCCCCTGTAGCGATTCGATCATGCCACCTCTAGCGTATCGGGCTGGTAGCGCTTTTCTCGGTTACTCAGCCATGCGGCGGTAGCGGTTCGGGAGATCATGTCGTCGCTCAACAGCTTGTCCGGGTCGCCCGTGCCGACCACGCACCGATTGATCAGCACGGCGATATCGGCATCGCGCCGGGCTCCGGCGATATCATGGGTCACCATCACCACCGTGCGTCCCTGGTCGCGCTGGCCTCGCAGCACCTCCATGATCAACTCCTCGCTGCGCCGGTCGACGCCGACCAGCGGCTCATCGAGCAGCAAAAGCCGGGCGTCCTGGGCCAGGGCACGGGCCAGCAGCACCCGCTTGCGCTGCCCGCCCGACAAGGTTTCGATCGGTTGCTGTTCGTGATTGTGCATATCGACCGCCTTCAGCGCCTCCCGGACCGCCTCCTGGTGTCGGTCCGACGCCATCACCGGCAGCAGAAAGCGACGCCAGCCTCCTTCCATGCGGATGCGACCGTAGCGTCCGGACAAGACCACATCGCGCACCGACAGGGGGAAGTCCCAGTCAACCTGCTCGTGCTGGGGCATGTAGGCAATCTGGCCGGCCCGGCGCTGGCGCTCAGCAGCCTGCCCATGAACATGCACGCTGCCGCTGCTCGGTTTGAGGCTGCCGACCAGGGTGCGCAGCAGGGTGGATTTACCGGCTCCGTTAGGGCCGACCACGGCAATCAGTCGGCCTGCCGGCAGCGACAGGTCAATGTGGTCCAGGACCAGTTCCGAGTCGTAGGCCACCGAAAGACCCTTGATCTGGACCGCCGGCACCGACTGGCTTGCCCGTTCAGCGGTCATCGCCAAGCGCCTCCCTGAGTAGACGCGCGTTCTCGCGCATCATTCCGGCGTAGCTGTCGGCGGCGCTGCCTTCGGCATCCAGCGAATCGACGTGCAACGGCCCGCGATAGGGCACACCGGTGTCGGCGGAAATGCTTTCCACGTGCCGGCTCGAGATCGTGCTCTCCCAGAAAATCGCCGGCGGCTGGCGCTCGTTGATGACATCGGTAATCCGCATCAGCTGGCGCGGACTGCCTTCGGTCTCGGCATTGCTGCCCCAGATGCCGTCGTGGAAGAAATCGAAAGCATCGGCAAAGTAGACAAACGCCGCCTCACTGGTAATCAGCACCCGGCGCTCAGCGGGGATGGCATCCAGCACCTCGATCATTTCCCGGTACAGGCCGTCAAGCTCGTCGCGATAGGCCTCGGCGTTGGCGCGCAGGAATTCGGCCTGATCGGGCAGCAATTCCGCCAGCTGACGGTACATTGCCTCAACCAGCTTCCCGGCCCGCTGCGGGTCCATCCAGACGTGCGGGTCGGCCTGGCCGCGGTACTCACCGGCCACGATGGGCAGGGTTTCAATGCCGCCGACTTCCGCGACCGCCACTACTGGCGTATCGCTGCCGACAACGGCGCGCAACTGGCCCATCCACTGCTCCAGGTCCAGACCCAGGTAGAACACCAGATCGGCCCGTTCCAGCGCGCGGAAATCATCCGGGCGGAGTTCGTATTCGTGCACCTCGGCACCGCGCGGAGTCAGGTTGACCACGTTCGCGTGTTCACCGGCCACGCGCGCGGCGAAGTCTTCGAGAATGCTGAACGTCACCACCACGGTGGGTCGATCCTGCCCCCAGGCCAGCGGTGACAGCAGGGTGGCCAGCAACAGCAATGTCAGGAATCGCAACGTCATGATTGACCTCAAGCGCTCTTTTTCAGCGGTCGTACAGCGGTTCATCACTACAGCCTAAACCAGGAGGTTCGCTATGTGCAAACATTTTACCTTTGGCTAAGTTTATTGTGACACGCTACATGTGAACGCGAATCACTTTCGTTTGACCGATTGTGGCTGGCGAGTGCGTCCGCTAAACTAGGACGGATGAGCCGATCATTACCCCTCCGCTCCGGCAACGACCGGGAACAGGCCGCAGACGTACTGCCGCCGCCGGAGCAGCACGCGCGCCAGTACGCAGCCGTGCGCGACGCGCATGAAACCGAGCTGATCGAGGATTACGTCGAGCTGATCGGTGATTTGCTCGAGTACAACGGAGAGGCACGGGCCACCGACGTGGCCGCCAGAATGGGGGTGAGCCAGGCCACCGTGACGCGCATGGTCCGGCGCCTGAACGAGCTGGGCTACGTCAGCAACGAACCCTACCG